>NZ_JBEPTK010000001.1:600000-830252 GCF_040549485.1 Constrictibacter sp. MBR-5 | reverse complement strand
GGGGGGGGGGGCGGGGGGCCCGCCGGGGGCCGGGCCCCGGCGCCGCGCCGCCCCCGCCATTAGTGGCCCCCCCCCCCCCCCCCCGCCCGGCGCCCCCCCCCCCCCCCGCCCCGCCCCCCGGCGCCTCGTACCGTCCAGAGGCTCCGGAGGCATGGCGATGACATCGGCAGGATTGTCCGACACGCGCGTCGACGGGCCGGTACCGGCACGCGCCGGTATCGGCCTGAAGCCGCAGCATTATCGCGACATTCTCGACTCGGTGCCGGATCTCGGCTTCTTCGAGGTCCATGCCGAGAACTACATGGGCGCCGGCGGCCCGCCGCACCGCTGGCTGGAGGCGATCCGCGCGCGCTACCCGCTGTCCCTCCACGGGGTGGCGATGTCGATCGGCGCCGCCAGGCCGCTGGACGACGACCATCTCGCACGCTTCCGCGACCTCGTGCGCCGCTACGAGCCGGGGCTGGTGTCGGAGCATCTCGCCTGGTCGACGCACGACACGGGCTTCATCAACGACCTGCTGCCGCTGCCCTACACGGCCGAGACGCTGGCGCGGGTCTGCGAGCATGTCGATGCGCTGCAGGCGGCGATCGGCCGCCGCGTCCTGATCGAGAATCCCTCGACCTATGTCCGCTTCGCCGAGAGCGAGATGGCGGAGGTCGACTTCCTGGCCCAGATGGTCCGGCGGACCGGCTGCGGCCTGCTGCTCGACGTCAACAACGTCGCGGTGTCGGCCGCCAACCACGATTTCGATGCCGGCTCCTATCTCGAGGCCTTTCCGCTCGCCGCCGTCGGCCAGATCCACCTCGCGGGACACGCGGTCACCGTGGACGGCGACGGCGGCCCTTTGCTGATCGACGCGCACGGGTCTCCCGTGACCGGCGATGTCTGGGCGCTCTATGCCGACGTGGTCCGCCGCTGCGGCCCGCTGCCGACGCTGATCGAGTGGGACAATGACGTGCCGTCGTGGCCGGTGCTTCTGGGCGAGGCGGCGCAGGCGGATGCGGTCCTGCGGCAGTTGGCGCCCGCCGCCGTGGAGGTGCGCCATGCCGCCGCTGGCTGAGACGCAGGCGGCGTTCGCCGCCGCGCTGGCCGATCCGGCGATGCCGGTACCGGGCAATGTCCTCGGCGCTCGCGACCTGCCGGACGCGCGCCGGTTCGCGGTCTACCGGAACAACGTCGCCGTCTCACTGATCGAAGCGCTGCGTGCCCGCTTTCCCGTCGTGGCGCGGCTGGTGGGCGAGGATTTCTTCGCGGCGATGGCGGGCGCCTATGCGCGGGCGCATCCGCCGCGATCGCCGCTCCTCTTCCTCTTCGGCGATGGGCTGCCGGCGTTCATCGAGGCGCTCGAGCCCGCCGCCGATCTGCCCTACCTGCCGGACGTGGCACGGCTGGAAATCGCCTGGAGCCGGGCCTACCACGCCGCGGAGGCGGTGCCGGTCGGCGTGGCGGCGATTGCCGCACTGCCTCCCGCCGACCTCTCGGACCTGCGGCTGACGTTGCATCCGTCCGTGGGGCTGGTGGCTTCGCCGCACCCGGTGGTGGGGATCTGGGCGGCGCACCAGACGTGCGGTCCCGTCGTGCCGCCGGACGAATGGGTGGCCGAGGAAGGCATGGTCGTGCGGCCCGACGCCGATGTTCTGGTCCATCGCCTGCCGCCGGGCGGAGGGGCCTTCGCCGCCGCGGTGCTGGCGGGGGCGCCGCTGGGCGAGGCCGCCGAAGCCGGCGTCGCCGCGGCGCCGGCCTTCGATTTCGGTCGCAATCTCGTCGGCCTGTTCCAGGCCGGTGCCGTCGTCGGCGTCAGCGCCGCAACACTCTCGGAGCCGTCCGCATGACCACGAACCTGCACACACTCGTCGGGAGCGCGGCGGCGCTGCTCGGGCGGTTTCCGCCGTCGGTGGTCCAACTGGCGCTGCGATTCGCGCTCGCGGTGCCCTTCTGGCGTTCTGGCCTGACCAAATGGGACGGCTTCCTGGAACTCTCCGGCGGCGCGGTCTTCCTGTTCACCTCGGAATTCCGGCTGCACCTGTTCGGCGCGGAGATCGCCTATCCGGCGCCGATCCTGATGGCGTGGCTGTCGGGCGTCGCCGAGATCGTCCTGCCCGTCCTGCTCGTCCTCGGCCTGGCCACGCGCTTCGCCGGGTTGGGGCTGCTGGCGATGACGGCGATCATCCAGCTGACCATCCCCGACGGCTGGGCCAACTTTCACCTGCCCTGGGCGGCAATGGCCCTGGCGGTCATGGCCTATGGGCCGGGCCGGATATCGCTCGACCATCTGATCGTCCGCCTGATGCGCGGCGGACCGGCGGCCGGGCCGGCCTACCGCTTTCAGCCGTAGCGGCGGGTCAGCAGCGGGCGCAGGCTCTCGATGTCGGCGCCCGGCGCGGCGCAGGCGGCGAGCAGTCCGGCGTCACGCGCACGCAGGCCGCGCGCGACCTCCGGCAGGTCGTGCAGCGCGTCTTCCGGGACCACCACCGCACCGTGCCGGTCGACATGGACGATGTCGCCGTCGCGAACGGTCATGCCCGCCACGGATACCTCGCAGCCGAAGGCGACGATGTGCAGCCAGCCTCTTGCGGGCCGGTGGCCGCGATGCAGTACCTGCAGGTCGGACGGCGACGCGTGGCCGCCACGGACGGCGCCGTCGGTGAGGAGGCCGAGACAGCCGAGGGCCTTGTAGGCGGCGGCTGCGGCGGCGTCCCAACAGGCACCGATCGCGTCGGGGCCGTCGATGTCCTGCCAGACGAGGATGGCAGGCCTGGGCTTGGACGCGAGATGTTCCAGCCACGCCGCATGGCGCGCGACGGCGCCGGGGCAGGGGGCGGCGGTGGAGACGAGGGCGGTACGCGCCCGGCCGGCCACGGGCGCCAGTGCCGGGCGGGCGCAGTCGAGCGGCCGGGTGGTGTGGCCGGCCGCCCGCCGTTCCGGTGCCGCATGCTCCAGCGCGTCGCACACCCGCGGCGTCGAGAGGCGCATCAGCGCCTCGATGTCACGCCGGGAGATGCCGACGCTGCCGCGCGCATTGTCGGGCGGCAGGCGTGGGGTCATGCGCGGGTGGCTCCTTTGCCGCGTGGACGTCCTGCCCGATGAACGCCTCGCCCCGGCGAAGGTGCCGCCCCCGCGAAGACGCCGGGCGGATCGTCCTAGTGGACGTCCTGCGGGCCGATCATCGCGGCCTTCAGCTTGTCGAAGGAGAAGTCCGGGCCCTTGCAGACGTCGAGGATGACCTTCTCCTTGGCGGCGATCTGCGCCGCGGCCTCGGCGACCTTGCGGGCGACCGCCTTCGGGATGACGACGGCGCCGTGCCGGTCGGCGTGGATCAGGTCGTCGTGCATGACGGTCATGCCGGCGACGTTCACCTGGCAGCCATAATCGACGATGTGGACGTAGGCATGGCTCGGCTTGATGCTGCCGGCGATCATCTGGAAGCCTTCCGGGATCGCGTCCAGGTCGCGGATGCAGCCGTCGGTCACGACGCCCAGCGAGCCCAGCGCCTTGTGGATGTTGGAGTTCACCTCGCCCCAGAAGGCGCCGTAGCCGGCGCGCTGGCCGTCCAGGTCCTGGATGACGGTGATCTTCGGCACCGAGCCCTTGCTGGCATATTCGTAGTAGCCGATACGCACGTCGCGCGCCGGGATGTCGCCCAAGCCCGAGGGGCGCATCGAGCGCATCGTCGCGGTGCGCGCATATCCCACGATCGGCGGCAGGTCGGGGAAGGGGCAGACCAGCGGGTCGACGGTATAGCCGTAGCCGCGGCGCTCCGGCGCCACGATCTCGAGCGCATTGCAGACGGTCGGCGTGTCGAGGGCGCGCAGGGCGGCGAGTTCCGCTTCGTTCAAGGGCGCGTCAGTCATTGGTTTCCTCCGGACGGCAAGAGCCGGTGCGGTTGCCCGCACCGGCGGTGGTTGACGTGACGAGAGACTACAGGACCGTCTAGCGATAGGCGATGCTCGGAAGCCAGGTCGCGAGATGCGGGAAGACGACCACCAGCAGCAGCCCGACGACCTGAAGGATCACGAAGGGCACGATCCCGCGATAGAGATGCATCACCGTGATCTGCGGCGGTGCCACCGACTTCAGGTAGAAGAGGGCGAAGCCGACCGGCGGCGTCAGGAACGAGGTCTGCAGGCAGACCGCCACCAGGATGGTGAACCACACCGGATCGAAGCCGAGCTGCGGCACCACGGGGGCGAACAGCGGCAGCACGATCAGCGTGATTTCCACCCAGTCGAGGATGAAGCCGAGCAGGAAGACGACGAGGAGCATGACCGCGAGTACGCCCGCCGGCCCGAAGGGCAGCGAGAGCAGGCCTTCCTCGATCACCTGGTCGCCGCCGACGCCGCGGAGCACGACGGCGAAGGTGGTGGCGCCGGCGAAGGCCGCGAAGATGAAGGAGGTCGTCTTCGCGCTGCTGTACATCACCTCCTTCAGCGTCGGCAGGTCGAGCTTGCGGTTGACGAGCGCCAGCAGGGTGGCGCCCATCGCACCCACGCCGGCCGCCTCGGTCGGCGAGGCGATGCCGAAGAAGATCGATCCGAGCACGGCCAGGATGAGGAGGCTCGGTGCGATCATCGCTCTCGCCACGGCGATCAGCATCTCGCTGGTGGCGACCTCTTCCTCGCCCGGCGCGAGTGCGAGCGGCGGTGCCAGGCTGGGCTTCAGGAAGGCGATCGTGGCGATGTAGAGGAAATAGAGACCGGACAGGATGAGTCCGGGGAAGACCGCGCCCATGAACAGGTCGCCGACCGACAGGTTCATCTGGTCGGCCATCAGGATCAGCATGATCGACGGCGGGATCAGGATGCCGAGGCAGCCCGAGGCCGCGATGGTCCCGACGGCCAGCTCCGGCTGGTACCGGTCCTTCAGCATGGTCGGCAGGGCGAGCGTCGTGAGCAGGACGACCGAGGCGCCGATGATGCCGGTGGAGGCGGCCAGCACGGTGCCGATGATCGTCACCGCCAGTGCGAGTCCGCCCGGTACGCTGCGCATCAGCATCTGCAGCGAGCGGAGGAGTTCGTTGGCGATGCCGCTCTTGTCGAGCATGAGTCCCATGAAGATGAACATCGGTACGGGTACCAGCCCGTAACTGCTCATCACGCCGAAGATCCGGTTCACCGCGAAATGCAGATAGCCGAGATCCGCGTCGACCCAGACGTCGAAATAGGTGTTCAGGATCTCGCCGGTTACCGCGAAGATCACCGCCACGCCGCCGAGGACGAAGGCCAGCGGATAGCCCGTGAAGAGCAGGGCGATGAACGTCGCGAACATCAGCACGACGAAGAGAAGGTTCGTGTCGAACTCGGTCATCGCCGTACCTCCGGCCGCCGGTAGCCGGCAAGGAACAGGGCCTTCTGGATCGCAACCGACACGCCCTGCAGGCACAGCAGCAGCAGGCCGATGCACAGGATTCCCTTGATGACGTACCGCGCGGGCAGGCCGCTCGGCATGTCGGAGCGCTCGCCCAGCGCCCACGATTCGAAGAAATACGGGACCGAGAAGTAGAGCAGGAAGCCGGCGAAAGGCAGTAGCAGGAACAGGCAGCCGAAGAGGTCGATCCAGGCCTTCTTCCGCTCCGAAAGCCCGGCATAGACGACGTCGACGCGCACGTGCGCGTCGTCGACATAGGTGTAGGCGAACGCCAGGAGGAACGCCGCGGAGTAGAGGTGCCACTGCACCTCTTCCAGCTCGATCGAGCCGATCCCGAAGACGTAGCGAAGGGTCACGTTGAAGACGATGACGATCATCAGCAACGGATAGATCCAGGAAGCCGCCTTCCCCACCCGGGTGTTGAACGCGTCAACGCCCCGGGTGAAGCGGTCCAGTACGGACGGATTCATCGGTGGGTACCGCTCCGATCAGCCGGCCGTTACTTGGGAATCCCCATGTCGTTCCAGCCCCGCACCTTCGCGATGTAGGCCTTCTGGTTCTCGTAGACGCGCTTGAAGTCCGCGTCGGCGGCCGCCTGCTCGGCCATCACCTCGTCGGTCTTCTCGCGGAAGGCCTTCATGACGTCGTCGGGCCACATCCGCAGGTTCACGCCCTCGGCCCGCAGGTCGTCCAGCGCCTTCGCCTGCTCGCCGTCGCCGCGCGCCGTCTCCCAGGCGATGTTCGCCTTGCAGGCGACCTCGATCTGGTACTGGTTGTGCTTGGGCAGGGCGTCCCAGAACTTCTTGTTGATGATCAGCTCGGCGGTCGACGCCGGCTGGTGCCAGCCCGGGAAGTAGTAGTTCTTGGCGATCTTCTGGAAGCCGAGCGCCTTGTCGATCGACGGCATCGAGAATTCGGTTCCGTCGATGACACCCTTTTCGAGGTTCGGGAAGATCTCGCCCGCGGCCAGCAGGGTGACCGAGGCGCCGAGCTTGCGCATCACCTCGCCGGCGAGGCCGGCATAGCGGATCTTCAGGCCGTTCAGGTCCTGGACCGACTTGATCTCGTTGCGGAACCAGCCCGAGGCTTCGGGGCCGATCATGCCGCAGAGCATCGCGTGGATGCCGTGCTTCTCGTAGACCTCCTGGAAGAGCTTGCCGCCGTCGCCTTCCTGCATCCAGGCCATGAATTCGGGGACGGTCGGCCCGAAGGGCACCGCGGCGAACATGGTCAGGGCGGGGATCTTGCCCATGATGTAGCCGGGCCAGCCGTAGGAGGCGTCGAGGTTGCCCGACTTCACCGCGTCGAACATCTCGAAGGTCGGCACCAGCTTGCCCGCCTCGTAGTAGCGGACCTCGATCTCGCCGTTGGAGATCTTGCCGATATTGTCCGAGAGGTTCTTGCTGGCTTCGCCGATGACCGACAGCGTCGGGTTGAACGCCGTCTGCAGCTTCATCCTGGTCTTGGCGTCCGCCGCGCCGCCGGCCCCGACCGACAGTGCGACGGCGCATGCAGCGCCCGCGAGCAGGCGCAGAAAGCCCTTACGATATCCCATCTCTTACCTCCCCAAGATTCATCCGGCTCATTGACGGCCGGTTACCGCGATCTTGAAGGGGAGGAAGACGAAGCACAATGATTTCGATGCGGCCGCCGCGGCGATTTCTGTCCGGGCGGCCGCATGGCGGTCACCTCTTCTTGGATGCTTCGTAGCGGGCCTTGTTCTCGGCGTTCGGCGGATAGAGGCCGGGCAGTGCCGCGCCCTTGTCGACCTCGCCCATGATCCAGTTTTCCAGGTTCTCCTGCTCGGGCGCCGCCGCGACGACTTCGTCGAGCAGCGCGGCCGGGATCAGCACGGCCCCGTCGTCGTCGACGACGATGACGTCGTCCGGGAAGACCGCGACGCCGCCGCAGGCGATCGGCTCCTGCCAATTCACGAAGGTCAGGCCGGCGACCGACGGCGGTGCCGCGCCGCCCTGGCACCAGACCGGCAGGCCCGTGCCGCGCACGCCGGCGAGGTCGCGCACGACGCCGTCGGTGATCAGCGCCGAGACGCCGCGCTTCACCATGCGCGCGCAGAGGATGTCGCCGAAGATCCCCGCGTCGGTGACCCCCATGGCGTCGGCGACGGCGATGCAGCCTTCCGGCATCGCCTCGATGGCGGCGCGCGTCGACTTCGGCGAGGACCAGGATTCCGGGGTCGCCAGATCCTCGCGCGCCGGGACGAAGCGCAGGGTGAAGGCGCGGCCGACGAGCCGCGGCTGGCCGGGCTGCAACGGGCGCGTGCCGCGCATCCAGACGTTGCGCAGCCCCTTCTTCAGCAGCAGCGTGGTGATCGTCGCGGTCGAGACCGCCGACAGGGTTTCCACGATCTTCGGGTCGAGACTCATCGGGCACTCCATGGTGTGGTGCGCTCAAGCTGCGGTCGTGCCCGCGTCGAGGTCAAGCCCGCATCGCAGGCGGCGCGCCCCCGGGGCGCGTCGCCCTCAGCGCCGCCGTGATAGACTTCGGCAACAGATATGGTAGCGGAATCGGGCCAGATTGGGGTGGGGGCGGAGCGTGATCTCGATCATCTACATCAGCAACGCCGCGAGCCGTCTGTCCGCAGCGGAACTCGACGAGATCCTCGTCTCCAGCCGGCGGAAGAATGCGCGCATAGGCGTCACCGGCATGCTCGTGCACATGGACGGAAGCTTCATCCAGGCGCTGGAGGGCGAAGCCGACTCGCTCGACCCCCTGATGTCGCGCATCGCCGACGACAGGCGCCACCGCGACTTCGTCGTCATCGCCCGCTACCCGATCGCCGCACGTCAGTTTCCCGACTGGTCCATGGGCTTCCGGCGCTGCGACGGGGCGCCGCCGGCCGAGCTGGCGGAGCACTTCCTCAATCTGCGCAGGCCGGTCTTCATCGCGGGTTCCGCGACGGCGGGGAGCGTCGCTCACCGGCTGATCGAGGGCTTCCGCCAGCGCAGCCGCGGCTGACAGGCGGCAGCCTGCCGCCCGCAACGAAAAACGGGGCCGAACGCCGGCCCCGTCCTTTCTCGAACGATATTCCTCGGTCGCGTCGCCTCGCGACGACGCTGAGACGCGATTACCGCGGGGCCATGACCATGACCATCTGGCGGCCTTCGAGGCGCGGGAACGACTCCACCTTGGCGAGTTCGCCCAACTCCTCGCGCACCCGCTCCAGCAGGTTCACGCCGAGATCCTGATGCACCATCTCGCGACCGCGGAAGCGCAAAGTGAGCTTCACCTTGTCGCCTTCCTCGAGGAAGCGGCGGACGTTGCGCATCTTGATGTCGTAGTCGTGGCTGTCGATGCCGGGGCGCATCTTGATCTCTTTGACCTCGATGACCTTCTGCTTCTTCCGAGCCTCGTTCTTTTTTTTCTGCGCTTCATATTTGAAGCGACCGAAATCGAGGATCTTGCAGACCGGCGGATCGGCGTTCGCCGCGACCTCGACGAGGTCGAGCCCGGCATCCGCAGCCGCACGTAGGGCGTCCAATCGGCTCACGACGCCGATCTGCTCTCCGTCTACGCCGACGAGACGCACGTTGCGCGCATCGATCTCCTCGTTCACGCGCGGCCCGTCCTTGGTCGGCGGCGTGTTGAATGGTCCGCGTGCTATTTACAACCTCCGTCGTTTGCGTCCGCGCTTCCGGCCGTCCGGGAGCGCTTTTCCCGGCACAGCATCAGGGCGATTCTGTGGCGGGGGCGGACGCCTCCTTCTTTAAGGTATCCACGGCTTGCGCGAGCGCAAGTGTTTCCTGCACCTGACCGGGCAGGCGGCGCACCACCACCATGCCCTGTTCGGCCTCGCGCTTGCCGAGCACGATGGCGATCGGCGTCTTCGCCACGATGTGCTCGCGCAGCTTGTAGCCGATCTTTTCGTTGCGCAGATCGGCCTCGACGCGCAGGCCGGCGGCCCTCAGCGCCTTCACGACCTCCTCGGCATACGCGTCGGCCTCCTGGGTGATGGTCGCGACCACCACCTGGGTCGGCGCCAGCCAGAGCGGGAAACGGCCGGCATAGTTCTCGATCAGCACGCCGATGAACCGCTCGAACGATCCCAGGATCGCGCGGTGCAGCATGACCGGCCGGTGCTTTTCGCCGTCCTCGCCGACATAGGTGGCGCCGAGCCGGTCCGGCAGGACGAAATCGACCTGCAGGGTGCCGCACTGCCAGTCGCGGCCGATCGCGTCGCGCAGCACGAATTCCAGCTTCGGCCCATAGAAGGCGCCTTCGCCGGGGTTCAGCGTATAGGGCAGGCCGGCCGCCTCGACGGCGTCCTTCAAGGCACCCTCGGCCTTGTCCCAGGTCTCGTCGGTGCCGGCGCGGACCTCGGGGCGGTCGGAGAACTTGACGGTGAGTTCCTCGAAGCCGAAGTCGCGATAGACCGACTGCAGCAGGGCGCAGAAGGTCTCCGTCTCCGCCGTGATCTGGTCCTCGGTGCAGAAGATGTGGGCGTCGTCCTGGGTGAAGGCGCGCACCCGCATGATGCCGTGCAGCGCACCGGACGGTTCGTTGCGATGGCACGCGCCGAACTCGGCCAGCCGCAGCGGCAGGTCGCGATAGCTCTTCAGGCCCTGCTTGAAGATCTGGACGTGGCCGGGGCAGTTCATCGGCTTCAGCGCGAAGATCCGCTCGTCCTCGGTCTGGCTGGTGAACATGTGCTCGCGGAACTTGTCCCAGTGGCCCGAGGCTTCCCAGAGCGAGCGGTCCATCAGCTGCGGCGTCTTGATCTCCACATAGCCGCCGTTCTCCAGCCGGTCGCGCATGTAGCGCTCGATCGTCCGGAACAGGTTCCAGCCCTTCGGGTGCCAGAAGACGGCGCCGGGCGACTCCTCCTGCACGTGGAAGAGGTTCATCTCGCGGCCGATGCGGCGATGGTCGCGCCGCTCGGCCTCGGCGAGCCGTTCGAGATGCGCCTTCAGGTCCTTCTCGTTCAGCCAGGCCGTGCCGTAGATCCGCTGCAGCATGGCGTTGCGCGAATCGCCGCGCCAGTAGGCTCCGGCCAGCTTCATCAGCTTGAAGGCGTGGCCGACGCGGCCGACCGAGGGGCTGTGCGGGCCGCGGCAGAGGTCGAGCCAGTCGCCCTGGCGATAGATCGAGATGTCCTCGCCCGGCGGCAGGGTTTCGATCAGCTCGACCTTGTACTTCTCGCCGGCGTCGGCGAAATGGCGGATCGCATCGTCGCGCGACCAGACCTCGCGGACCAGCGGCTTGTCGCGGTCGACGATCTCGTGCATCCGCGCCTCGATCTTCTCCAGGTCGTCGGGCGTGAACGGCTCGTCGCGGGCGAAGTCGTAGTAGAAGCCGTTGTCGATGACCGGGCCGATGGTGACCTGGGTGCCGGGATAGAGGTCCTGCACCGCCTCCGCCATGACGTGCGCCGCGTCGTGGCGGACGAGGCCGAGCCCGTCCTCGCTCTCGCGGGTCACGATGGCGATGGCGGCGTCACGCTCGATAGGCAGGTACAGGTCGCGCAGGTCGCCGTCGATGCGCACGGCCACGGCGTCGCGCGCCAACCGCTTGCCGATCGACTCCGCGACCGTCGTGCCCGTAGTCCCCGCCGGGAAGCGGCGCACGCTTCCGTCGGGCAGGGTGAGGGCGATTTCGGCCTGGGAGTCCGGGGCTTGCATAACTGCACGCTCGACTGCGGTTGAGTGGACCGCACATTTAGCGGTCGGGGCACTCGAATCCAAGCGCAGTCGCCGCCGGTACCGACGTCAGGGGTTGCGCAGCAGCGGGGCGGCCTTCTGCCCGAGGGCCCGCCAGACGCCGACGAAGCCGAGGACCAGCGTCATCGCGATGCAGCCGAGGACGCTGCCGGCGAGCGCGGAGGGGGCGAAGCTCCAGGGGAGCCCCATCACCTCGGTGACGACGACCCAGGCGGTGAGGGCGCCCAGTGCCGCGCCGATCGCACCGGTGACGACACCCAGCAGCAGGAACTCGGCCGCCCAGGCGCGCAGGATGTCGCCGCGCGTCGCGCCGAGTACCTTCAGCACGACCGCCTCGTAGATCCGGCGCCGCTGTCCCGCCGCGACGGCGCCCGCCAGCACCAGCCCGCCGGCCAGGAGCGTGATGCCGGCCGTCGACCGCACGGCGACGCCGATCTGGTCGAGGACGTTGCCGACCGCTTCCAGGGCGTCGCGCACGCGGATCGCCGAGACGTTGGCGAAGTTGTCGGTGACCGCGCGCACCAGCGGGCCCTCGGCCTCCGGCGTGGTGCGGACCGTCGCGATCAGCGTATGCGGCGCGCTTTCCAGCAGGCCCGGCGCGAAGATCACCGCGAACTGCAGCTGCACGTCGGTCCACTCGATCTCGCGCAGGTTCGCGATCCGCGCCTCCAGTTCGCGCCCGAGGATGTTGAAGGACATCGTGTCGCCGACCGTCAGGCCGAAGCCGCGGGCCAGGCCGGCATCGAGCGAGACCGCGAGAGGGCCGCTATAGTCGGCGGGCCACCATTCGCCCGCGACGATGCGCGTGCCGTCCGGCGGCGTGGTGGAATAGGTCAGGCCGCGCTCGTTCTGGACCGCCCAGCGGGATTCCGGCGCGATCTCCGCCTGGTCGACGGGCACGCCGTTCAGCCGCGTGATCCGCCCGCGCAGATGTGGCATCCGCTCGATGTCGGAGACGCCGGGGACGCCGCGCGCCACCTCGACGAACGCGTCGGACTGGGCCGGCTGGATGTCGATGAAGAAATAGCTGGGCGCGCTGGTGGGGAGGCGTTGGCGGACCTCGCCGGAGAGGTTGCTCTGGATCAGTGCCACCGCCGCCAGCACGGTCACGCCGAAGCCCAGGGACAGGATCACGCTGGTGGTCGCCGCCCCCGGGCGCGACAGGTTGGAAACGGCGAGGCGGATGGCCTGGATGCGTGAGCGGGGGGCCGCCGCGGTCGCCCGGACCACCAGCATCGCCGTAGCGAGGAAGAGCAGGAGGGAGCTCACGGCCCCGCCGACGAACCAGGCGGCGAAGCGCGCATCCGGGGCGGTGCCGATCACCAGGCCGCCGAGCAGCAGGGCGGCGGCGCCCGTCGCCAGCAGCGCCGGCCAGCGCGGCCAGCCGCCCGCCTGCGCCACGAGGTCGCGGAACAGGGTGGCCGGGGGAAGCGCCTGGGCGCGCGCCAACGGCAACAGCGAGAACACGATCGCGGTGAGCAGGCCGAACAGCGCCGCCAGGGCGAGCGCGCCGGGATAGATACCGGCCTCCGGTGCCACCGGCAGCAGTCGCGCCAGGATGCCGGAAGCGGCGATCGGCATCAGCGCGCCGAGGATGATGCCTGCGACGATGCCGACCAGGGCCAGGGCCATGACCTGGGCGAAATAGGTGAGGAACACGACGCGGCCCGGCGCCCCGATGCATTTCAGCGTCGCGATGGTCGCCGTCTTGCCGCCCAGATAGCTGCGCACCGCGTTCGCCACGCCGATGCCGCCGACCATCAGGGCGGTCACGCCGACCAGGGTCAGGAACAGCGTCAGCCGGTCGAGCATGCGGCGCAGGCCGGGTGCGGCCTCGTCGTGCCGCCGGACGCGCCACGCCGCCTCCGGATAGCGTTCCGCGGTCGCCCGTTCGAACGCCTGTGCGTCGCCCCCCGGCGGCAGGCGCAGGTGGTAGTGCCACTGCACGAGGCTGCCCGGCTGGATCAGGCCGGTCGCGGGCAGGCTGGCGGCGGCCACCATCAGGCGCGGGCCGAAGCTGAACAGGCTGGTGACGCGATCCGGCTCGCGCGTCACCGTCGCACGCAGCTCGTAGCGCAGGTCGCCGATGCGGATCGTGTCGCCGATCGCCAGGCCGAGCTGCTGCAGGAGGATCGGGTCGCCGGCGGCCCCCCACCGTCCGTCCCGCTCGGCCAGGGCCGCGTCCAGGTCCTGGGCCGGTTCGAGGTCGACGGCGCCGTAGATCGGATAGGCGGCGTCGACCGCCTTCATCTCGACCAGCGTCTGGCGCTCCGGCGTGACGGCCATCGCGCGCATCTCGATCGACTGCGCGACACTGCCGGCGGCTTCGAACCACGCCTGCTGGTCGTCGGTCGCCGGGCTGTAGGTGGTGCGCACGACGATGTCGCCGCCGGCGAGTTCGCGCGCGTCGCTGCGCAGCGCCGTCTCGACCGCCTGGGACAGCGAGTTGACGCCGGCAATGGCGGCGACGCCGAGTGCCAGGCAGGCGACGAAGATGCGGAAGCCGGACAGGCCGCCGCGCAGTTCGCGGCGGGCGAAGCGGAGGGCCGCGGCGAACTCGGAAAGGCCGTTCATGGGGCGTCAGCCGCCCGCGGCAGCGGTTTCCGGAAGCGCGGGCGTCTCGACGAGAACGCGGCCGTCGCCGATGCGCACGATGCGGTCGCAGCGCCCCGCCAGCCCGTCGTCGTGGGTGATCAGCAGCAGGGTCGTGCCGCGCCGGGCCGAGAGGTCGAACAGCAGTTCCACCACCGCCTCGCCGGTCCGGCCGTCGAGGTTGCCGGTCGGTTCGTCGGCGAGGAGCAGTGCGGGTTCCGGCGCGAAGGCCCGGGCCAGCGCCACGCGCTGCTGTTCGCCGCCCGAAAGCTGTCCCGGGTAGTGCTTCACGCGGTGGCCGAGTCCGACGGCTTCAAGCTGCGCGCGCGCCCGGTCGAAGGCGTCGCGCCGGCCGGCGAGTTCGAGCGGGATGGCGACGTTCTCGATCGCCGTCATCGTCGGCACGAGGTGGAAGGACTGGAAGACGATGCCGACGGTGTCGCGCCGGAAGCGGGCCAGAGCATCCTCGGACATGCCGGTGAGCTCGCGCCCGGCGACCCCGACGCGGCCCGATGTCGCCCGCTCCAGGCCGGCCACGACCATCATCATTGTCGACTTGCCGGAACCCGATGGACCGACGACCGCCACCCGCTCGCCCGCCTCGACCCGAAGGTCGACGCCGCGCAGGATATTGACCTGCCCGGCACCGCTCTCCAATGTCAAATGGACGTCGGCGAGGTCGATCAGGGGGGTGGGCTGCGTCGCCGACCGCGTTCCCGCAAAGCCGCCGGAGGTCGTCCCCCGCATGCCCGTATTCGAGGCAGAACCCGCGTTTCGCGCCGTGTCGGCGCCGCTCTCGTCGCTCGTTCGCATGGGGCGGGCATATGGACCGGTGCGGGGTCTTTTCAATCTCGCCCTGCTGCTGCCGTTCGCCGCGCTCCTGGCCTGGAGCCAAGTCGCGTCGGCTGCGCCGACGGCGCCGAAGCTGCTGCTGCTCGGCGACAGCCTGACGGCCGGATACGGCCTGCCGCCGGCCGAAGGGTTCGTGGCGCAGCTGCGCGACGGGCTGCGCACGCGCGGCCTGTCGCCGGACGTGATCGACGGCGGCGTATCGGGCGACACGACCGCGGGCGGCCTCGCCCGGATCGACTGGCTGCTGGCCGAGAAGCCGACGCATGCGGTGGTCTCGCTGGGCGCCAACGACGCGCTGCGCGGCCTGCCGCCGGAGCAGGCCTACAACAACCTGGACGCCATGCTGACGAAGCTGGAGCAGGCCGGGGTCGAGGTGCTCCTGACGGGGATGTACGCCCCGCCCAACCTGGGCGCCGACTATGGCCGTGCCTTCTCCGACATCTACAAGCGGCTCGCCGAGAAGCACGACGTGCCGCTCTATCCGTTCTTCCTGGACGGCGTGGCACGCGACCCGGCACTCAATCAGGCCGACGGCATTCATCCCAATGCCAAGGGGGTCGAGATCATGGTCGAACGGCTGATGCCGCACGTCGTGTCGCTGCTGAACGGCGCGGCAGGATGACTGCCGGCCCAGGGGAGCGTCCGGATCCGTGCCGGCGCCCCGGCGCAGACGAGAGGATCGAGCGATGACCAGCGATGCCAGCGTCACCTTCCGTGCCGGCCATGCCGCCGGAACCGCATGGCAGCCCGTGATCCGGCGCTGTCTGGACGATCTCGGCCGCCTGCCGGCCGACGCCAATCTGGGATTCGTCTACGTCACCGACGCCCTGGCCAACGACATGCAGCGCATCCTCGACCTGCTGCGGCAGGAGACGGGCATCGCCGACTGGGTCGGGACGGTCGGCCTCGGCATCTGTGCCGCCGGCCGGGAATATTTCGACGAGCCGGCCGCCTCGGTCATGGTCGCGGCCCTGCCGCCCGACGGCTTCCGCCTGCTGCCGCAGCGGCGCGGCGAGGACGACGAGATCGCCGCCGACCTCGCGCAGTGGATCGTGAAGCACAAGCCGGCGCTCGGCCTCGTCCACGCCGACCCGCGCAACACCGAGCTGGTCGAACTGCTCGGCGACACCGCCGATCGGACCGGCGCCTACCTGATCGGCGGGCTGACCTCGTCGCGCGGCCAGATGCCGCAGGTGGCGACCACGGTGGCCCAGCGCGGCCTGTCGGGCGTGCTCTTCGCGGCCGACCTGCCGATGGCGGCCGGCCTCAGCCAGGGCTGCTCGCCGATCGGCCCGGCGCGCACGGTCACGCGGTCGGAGCGCAACGTGATCCATACGCTCGACGGCGACCTCGCCCTCGATGCGCTGAAGGAGGATCTGGGCGTCTCCGACGCCGGCGGGCTGAAGCGCAGCATCGCCACCATCCACGTCGCCCTGCCGGTGCCGGGCAGCGACGGCGGCGACTATCTGGTACGCAACCTGATGGGGGCCGATCCGGAGGCGGGGGCGATCGCGATCGGCGCCGCCGTCGATCCCGGTGCGCGCGTCATCTTCTGCCGACGCGACCCGGACAGTGCCGAGCGCGACCTGCGCCGGATGCTGCGCGACGTGCGCTCGCGCCTGGAGGGGCCGCCGAAGGGCGGCATCTACGTGTCCTGCCTGGCGCGCGGCCCGAACATGTTCGGTGCGGGCTCGCGCGAACTCGGCATCGTTTCGGAGGAACTCGGCGACTTCCCGCTGGCCGGTTTCTTCGCCAACGGCGAAATCTCCCGCAACCGGCTCTACGGGTATACCGGGGTGCTGGCGCTGTTCGTCTGAGCCTGCGCAGTTTTGGTCCGACCATGCGTCTGTTCGTCGCCATCGACCTGCCGGAGACCGCGCGGCAGCGGCTGGCCTCCCTGGCCGCCGGGGTCCCCGGTGCGCGCTGGGTGGCTGAGGAGAACCTGCACCTGACGCTACGCTTCATCGGCGAGGTCGACGGCGCGACCGTCGAGGACGTGATCGAGGCGCTGGCCGGGGTGCGGGCCGAGCCGTTCGACGTGGCGCTCGAAGGCGTCGGGCATTTCGAGACGGGGCGGCGGCCGCGGATGATCTGGGCCGGCGTCGCGCCGAGCGCGCCGCTGCAGCGGCTTCACACTTCGGTCGACATGGCGCTCCAGCGTGTGGGCCTGGCGCCGGAGGGGCGGCGATACCTGCCGCACGTCACGCTCGCCCGGCTGAAGGACGCGCCGCCGGCGCGCGTCCAGTCGTTCCTGGCCGAGCATGCGGGCTTTCGCGAGGCGCCGTTCCCGGTCGCCAGCTTCACCCTCTATTCCAGCTTTCTCGGCCGCGGCGGTGCGCTCTACCGGGCCGAGGCCGGGTTCGACTTCGACCGGGCCGGCGGTGCCGGCGCGGAGGAAGAGGGCGAGCTCTGGGACCCCTGGCAGACGGAAGGCCGCTGATACGGAGGCAGAGCGGCGGGTGGTTGTGGACTGATCCGCCACGGCTTGCTAGGAACCGCAACGTTTCGAGACCGTATCTGTCCGGCTTAACGTCAGTCGAGGGCACGCACCGATGAAGATCAGCCGCAAGGTGAGGGACATCCTCGCCTGCTACGAAAGCGACAATCCCGGCACCAAGGCGAACCTCGCCCGCATCCTGATGGCCGGCAAGCTCGGCGGCACCGGCAAGATGATCATCCTGCCGGTCGACCAGGGTTTCGAGCACGGCCCGGCCCGCAGCTTTGCGCCGAACCCGGCCGGCTACGACCCGCACTATCACTTTCAGATGGCGCTCGACGCCGGCCTGAACGCCTATGCGTCGGTGCTCGGCATGATCGAGGCGGGGGCCGACACCTTCGCGGGGCAGGTGCCGCTCATCCTGAAGATGAACAGCTCGAACTCGCTGTCCCGTGGCGGCGAAGCACCGGACCAGGCGGTGACGGCGAGCGTCGACGACGCGCTGCGCCTCGGCTGCTCGGCGATCGGCTTCACGATCTATCCCGGCTCCGACATGGCATTCGACCAGATGGAGGAGTTGCGCGAGCTGATCGTCGAGGCGAAGTCCGTCGGCCTCGCGACGGTCGTCTGGTCCTATCCGCGCGGCGGCAGCCTGTCGAAGGATGGCGAGACCGCGATCGACGTGGGGGCCTATGCGGCGCACATGGCCGCTTTGATGGGCGCCCACATCATCAAGGTGAAGCTCTCCACCGACAAGATGGAACAGGGCGAAGCCAAGAAGGTCTACGACAAGCATCCGGTCGACGTCTCGACCCAGGCGGCGCGCGTGAAGCACGTCGTCCAGGCCTGCTTCAACGGCCGGCGCCTGGTGGTGTTCTCGGGCGGTGCGGCGAAGGGCGAGGACTCGGTCTACGACGACGCCCGCGCCATCCGCGACGGCGGCGGCAACGGCTCGATCATTGGCCGCAACACCTTCCAGCGCCCGCGCGACGAAGCGCTGGCGATGCTCGACCGCCTGGTGCGGATTTACAAAGGGCAGGAGTAGCCCAGATACACCATCTGATGCGGGGCATCCGACGGGTGCCCCGCTTCCCGAAACAGATGGTGAGAGCATGGCGGACGGCACCGAAGCCAACCGCTTCTCCGGACGGGTCCGGCGTTATGCGAAGGTCGGCACGGCAATGGGCGGCATCGCCGCCCGCTTTGCCGGCCAGCGTCTCGGCTGGGAAGGCGACCGCGGCAGGAACGCCAGCGAACTGGCGGTCGCCCTCGGCGGGCTGAAGGGCCCGTTGATGAAGGTGGCGCAGATCGTCGCCACGCTGCCCGACGTCCTTCCCCGCGAATATGCCGCCGAACTGAAGCAGCTCCAGGCGGACGCGCCGCCGATGGGCTGGCCCTTCGTGCGCCGGCGCATGGCGGCCGAACTGGGACCGGACTGGCTGCAGCGCTTCGGCGAGTTTCCGCACGAGGCGGCGCATGCGGCCTCCCTCGGGCAGGTGCACAAGGCGAAGACGCTCGACGGAGAGACCGTCGCCTGCAAGCTGCAATATCCCGACATGGCCTCCGCGGTGGAGGCCGATCTCGGCCAGCTGCGGCTGATCTTCTCGCTCTACCAGCGCTACGACCGCGCCATCCAGACCGAGAACATCCACACCGAGATCGCCGACCGGCTGCGCGAGGAGCTCGACTACCGGCGCGAGGCCAGGCACATGCGCCTCTATGGCCGCATGCTGACCGACGAGCCCGGCGTGCACGTGCCGGAGCCGCACGACGACCTCTCGACGGACCGGCTCCTGACCATGAGCTGGCTCGACGGTGCGCCGTTGATGCAGTCGGTGGACGCGCCGCTCGAGCAGCGCAACCGGATCGCCTACAACATGTTCCGCGCCTGGTACGTGCCGTTCTACGGCTACGGCGTCATCCACGGCGACCCGCATCTCGGCAACTACAGCGTCCGGCCGGACGGCACGGTCAACCTGCTCGACTTCGGCTGCGTCCGGGTCTTTCCGCCGGCCTTCGTCCAGGGCGTCATCGACCTCTACCGGGCGCTCGACGAGGGCGACGAGGCGCTGGCGGTGCACGCCTACGAGAGCTGGGGCTTCAGCAACCTCTCGAAAGAGATGATCGCCGTGCTCAACCAGTGGGCCGGCTATCTCTACGGCCCGATCCTGGACAAGCGCGCCCGCAGCATCGCCGACGGCGAATTCGGCATCGAGTACGGCGCCGGCGTGGCGCACAAGGTCCACGCGGAGCTTCGCCGCATGGGCGGCGTGAAGCCGCCGCGTGAGTTCGTGCTGATGGACCGCGCCGCGATCGGCCTGGGGTCGGTCTTCATGCACCTCCAGGCCGAGATGAACTGGCACGAGCTGTTCCACGACCTGACGAAGGACTTTGACGCGCAGGCGCTGAAGAAGCGCCAGTCGGCCGCCCTGAAGGCCGAGGGCCTGCCGCTGCCGTCGTGAGGCGGGCGCCTATTCGCGGAAGGTGAGTTCGCGCAGGCGGGCGAAGGGCGAGTCTTCAGGGTCGCGGCGCGCCGAGTGTGGCCGTTCGGGCCGCGGTGGCCTCGGCTTCGCGGCCCGCACCGGGGGCTCTTCTGCGGGCGTCTCGGCAGAAGGTGCGGTGGAAGCCGCCGCTGTCTCTTGGGGCTTCCGGCGCCGCCGCGGCGGCCGCTTGCGCTCGGTGCGCTCCGCCGCATGGACGGTGGTGCCGTCCTCCTGCGTGCGCGCCGAGTAGCCGAGGGCGGGCAACGCCGCTTCGAGAGCGGCGAGCGGGCAGCCGATTGCCGCCGCCATCGCGTCGGTCGCGGCGAACGGTCCCTGACGTGCCGCGGCGCGCAGCATCGCGGTGAGCCTCTCCAGCCGATCGACCCGAACGGCCATGCTGCCGACCCGTCGCATGCCGAGAGCGGCCCAGGCCTGCGGCGGCAGCGTGTCGTCCTCGACCGCCATCCAGCCGGCCTTGTCCGGGGGCGGGGCGGGCAGGGCCGGATCGGCCGCGCGGCCCGCGGCTATCGCCCACAGCAGCAGGCGTGTACGGGCGGCGCGGCGGTTGAGCAGCGGCTGCAGCCAGACCGAGTCGATGCCGATCCGCAGGCCGAGTGCGGCCAGCCGCTTTCGCTCTTCCGGCGTCAGCGCCGCGACCTGGTCGCGCACCGCGGCGCGCGGGACGACGCCCAGCCACTCGCCGAGTTGGAAGGCGAGGCCGCGCACCGCGCCGCCGACCGAGGAATCGCCCTCGACCGTGTCGCGCAGGTGCAGGAGGGCGCCGATGCGCCGCCGCAGCGTCTCGTTCAGCCATGCCTCGCAGCGCGTGCGGATCTGTTCGCGGTGGTGCGCCTCGAGCAGTTCCTCGGGCAGGGTCTCGACCCGCGGCGAGAGCGGCGACGTGCCCGGCAGCAGGCGTGCCACCGGCGCGCCCTGCCAGAGGATGCGGCCTTCCGGGTCCAGGCCGAGTTCGGCATCCGGCACCGCCGCGAACCGCGCGACGCGTGCGCCGATGTCGCCGCGGAGCACGCGCTGTGCGGCCGCCATCAGCGGCTTGGCATCCTCGCCGACGCCCACCGCCTCCGGTTCGAAACGGAAACCCGTCATGCAGCCCACCTGTTCGCCTTCCACCAGAACCGTCCCCGCCAATGTTACCGCGCCCAGAAGTTCGCCGCCGTCGCGCAGGCGCCGCACCAGCGTCGCGGCACGCTTGTCGACGAAACGGTGCGTCAGCCGCTCGTGCAGCGCGTCCGACAGCCGGTCCTCGATGGCGCGGCTGCGCTCCTGCCACTCGGCCGGATTCTCCAGCCAGCCGGCGCGGTGCGAGACGTAGGTCCAGGTGCGTGTCGCGGCGATGCGCGCCATCAGGGCGTCAATGTCGCCCTCGGTCCGGTCCAGCCGCTCGATCTGGTCCGCGACGAAATCGGCGGGCAGGCGCCCCTGGGGCGAAACGAGATGCTTGTAGATCTGGCCCAGCAGCCGGGCATGGCCGTCGGTGAGCGTCTTGCGGAAGTCCGGCACTTGGCAGACGTCCCAGAGCAGGCCGATCCGGTCGCGGGTCGTCGCGACGCGGGCGATCTCCTCGTCGCGGGAGAGTGTGGCCAGCACCTCCTGGTCCTCTCCCTCGCGGGCCCGGATCAGGCCGGGATGCGGCGGCCTGATCTCCAGGCTGTTGGCGAGTGCCTTCAGGCTGGAGAAATCCAGGCTGGCGTTGCGCCAGAACAGCGAGGGCAGGGGTTCGAAACTGTGTTCCTCGATCGACTGCACCAGTTCGGGGTCCATCCCAGGGACCTCGGCCGTCGTGCCGAAGGTGCCGTCGTTCATGTGCCGGCCGGCGCGGCCGGCGATCTGCGCCACCTCCCCGGAGGTGAGGGGGCGGGGGTTGCGTCCGTCGAACTTGCGCAGGGCCGAGAAGGCGACGTGGCGCACGTCCATGTTCAGGCCCATGCCGATCGCGTCGGTCGCGACCAGATAGTCGACCTCGCCCTCCTGGTACATCGCGACCTGGGCGTTGCGCGCCCGCGGGCTGAGCGCCCCCAGGACGACGGCGGTGCCGCCGCGCTGGCGCCGCACCAGTTCGGCAATGCGATAGACCTCGGCCACCGAGAAGGCGACGACGGCCGAACGCGGCGGCAGGCGCGTGACCTTCTGCGGGCCGGTGTAGGTGAGGCTGGAGAAGCGCGGCCGGGCGATGAACTCCACGCCCGGCACCAATGCCCGGATCAGCGGCCGGGCGGTGTCCGCGCCGAGGAACATCGTCTCCTCGAGGCCGCGCGCATGCAGCAGCCGCTCGGTGAAGACGTGCCCGCGCTCCGGGTCGGCCGCCATCTGGATCTCGTCCACGGCCAGGAAGGCGACCGGCCGGTCGAGCGGCATGGATTCGACGGTGCAGACGAACCAGGACGGGTTCGGCGGGACGATCTTCTCCTCGCCGGTGACGAGGGCGACCTTGCCCGCACCCTTCACGGCGACGATGCGGTCGTAATTCTCGCGCGCCAGCAGGCGCAGCGGGAAACCGATCATGCCCGAGCGATGCCCCAGCATGCGCTCGACGGCGAGGTAGGTCTTGCCGGTATTGGTCGGCCCGAGGACGGCCGTCACCCGTGATCGGGCAGGGGACCCATACATCACCGGAAAGTCGCGGTTCGGCCGGCCGGATGCAAGTGCGCTTATCTCTAACGGCCTGCGGCGGAACGCGTGTAGTCTTTCGCCCGGACCATTCGGGGAGGTCGCCATGACAGTGGCCGCAATACTCCGCTCCAAGGGCAGCGACGTCGCGACGATCGCCCCCGATGCGACCGTCGAGACGGCGGTCGCCGCACTGGCCGCCAAACGCATCGGCGCCCTGGTCGTCAGCCTCGATGGTAGGACCGGGATCGGCATCCTCTCGGAACGAGACGTCGTGCGCGTTCTCGCCGAGCGCGGGACCAAGGCCCTCGCCATGCCGGTTTCGGCGGCGATGTCGGCGCCGATCCACACCTGCAGCATGGCGGACGGCGTCCCAGCGGTGATGGCGGAAATGACGCGTCACCGCGTGCGCCACCTGCCCGTGATCGAAGACGGCCGCCTCGCCGGCATCGTCAGTATCGGCGACGTGGTCAAGCGCCGCCTCGACGACCTGGAGTCGGAGAGTTCGGCCATGCGGGAGTACATCGCCGGGCGGTAGGGCGATCCACATCCGGCTCGTGACGTCGGAGGGTATAGGCGCCGCCCGCGCCGACCGCTAACCTGTCGGGCCATCCCGCCGCGACCCTCCGCCGCCCAGGCCATTTCCTGACTTCGATGTCCCCTGTCCGTCTGCTCGTGCTCGCGTGCGCCTTTCTGGCGTTCACGCTGATGGGGCTGCACGCGTTCGCGGCCCTGCTGCCGCGCTTCATTGTTGAATGGGACCTGACCAACACCGAGGCCGGCTGGCTGAACGGCATGCCGAACCTCGCCTACATGATCGCCGTGCCGTTCCTGGCGATCACCGACCGGATGGACGCGCGGCGGCTGCTGATCTGGGGGGCGCTGGCCAACGCCGCCGGCTATATCGGCTTCGGCCTGTTCGCCGACGGCTTCTGGAGTGCGGCCGCCTACCGGTCGCTGCAGGGGCTGGGCCTCGCCGCCACCTATGTCCCGGGCCTCAAGGCGCTCGGCGACCGCATCGACGGGCCGTTCCAGGCGCGCGCCGCCTCGCTCTACGTGTCCAGTTTCGCCGTCGGCTCCAGCCTGTCGGTCCTGATCGCGATCGGCCTGTCGCAGGTGTTCGACTGGCGCTGGGCGTTCATCGTGCCGGGTGTCCTGAACTTGGCGGCGGCGGCGCTCGCGGTGGCAATCCCGCCGAAGCCGCCGCAGGCTCCGAGCGGCCCGCGGCGGATCTTCAACTACGGCCCGGTGCTGCGGAACAGGCGCGCCATGGGCTGTATCGTCGGCTATCTGGCGCACAGCGTCGAACTGATCGGTGTGCGCGGCTGGACGGTCGCCTTCCTGACCTTCGCCGGCGGGCTGAGCCTGCACGACGGCTCGGTCTGGACGCTGGCGCTGATCGTCACCGGTCTCAACTTCATCGGCGTCCCGGCCAGCATGATCGCGGGCGAGGTGGGGGCGCGCTTCGGCATGGCGCGGACGGCGTCGGTCGCCATGGGGGCGTCGGGTGCCGCTGCCGTCCTCGTGGCGCTGGCGGCGGGGCAGCCGCTGCTGCTTTTGCTGATCCCCGTCGTGCTGCACAATATGCTGCTGCTGGCGGATTCCGGCCCGCTGAGCGGCGGCGCCGTGGCGGCGTCGGATGCGGCGACGCGCGGTGCCACCATGGGGCTGTTCGCCCTGGCCGGTGCGGTCGGCGGGTTCGTGGGACCCGTGCTGTTCGGGATGGTGCTCGACCTGTTCGGCCGCGACGGCCTGACCGGCTGGAGCGTCGCCTTCGCGACCATGGGTGCGGTCGCCGCGGCGGGCGGAACGGTGCTCTGGCTGATGACGGCCGGGCGCCGCACGTGAAACGACAAGAGATGAAGCGACAACGAGGGAGCGGGCACATGGTCCAGTCGGGCGTCTTCAACTTCCCCAGCATGGAGCGCGTCGTCTACGGCCGCCCCGCCGCCGAGGCCGTCCTGGCCGAGGCCGAGCGCATCGGCGCCGAGCGCGTCTTCCTGCTGGTCAGCGGCACGCTGAACCGCGAGACCGACGAGATCGCCAAGGTCCGCGACGCGCTGGGCGCCCGCTACGCCGCGGAGTTCGACCGCATGCCGGCGCACACGCCGCGCGACGCGGTCATCGAAGCGGCGGCCGTGGCGCGCGACGCCGGTGCCGACCTTATCCTCACCTTCGGCGGCGGCTCGGTGACGGACGCGGCCAAGATCATCCAGATCTGCCTGCAGCACGACATCCGCGACATGGACGGGCTGGAGCCCTTCCGCGGCGTCGTCCAGGCCGACGGGACGCGGCACAACCCGGTGTTCGATGCGCCGAAGGTCCGCCAGGTCTCGGTGCCGACCACGCTCTCCGGCGGCGAGTTCGGCATGACCGCCGGCTGCACCGACCCGCGCACCAAGGTGAAGCAGTCCTGGGCACATCCGCAGCTGATGCCGCGCGCGGTGATCCTCGATCCGGCGCCGACGGTGCACACGCCGGAATGGCTGTGGCTCTCGACCGGCATCCGCGCCGTCGACCATTGCGTCGAGGGCATCTGCTCGGTCCAGTCCGACGCCTTCTGCGACGGCGCCTATCTGCACGGCCTGCGCCTGCTCGGCCGCGGGCTGAAGGGCGTCAAGGCCGACCCGTCGGACCTGCAGGCGCGGCTCGACTGCCAGCTGGGCGCGTGGCTGTCGATGACCGGTGTCGGCTCCGGCGTGCCGAAGGGTGCCAGCCACGCCATCGGCCACGTCCTGGGCGGCACCTGCGGCGTGCCGCACGGCTACACCTCCTGCGTGATGCTGCCCTTCGTGTTGCGCTGGAACGAGAGCGTCAACGCCGAGCGCCAGAAGCTGGTGGCGGAAGCGCTCGGCCGTTCCGGCGAGCGTCCCGCCGACGTGGTCCACGAGTTCATCGCCGGCCTGGGCCTGCCGCGCAGCCTGTCGGCCGTCGGCGTCGGGCCGGACCAGTTCGACCTGGTCGCCAAGAACGCGATGCACGACCGCTGGACGCACACCAATCCGCGCAAGATCGAAAGCCCGGCCCAGGTGCGGGAGATCCTGGAGATGGCGGCCTGAGGCTCTGCCGCTGCGGCGGTTCGCAGGGCCGACATCGGCGGGCGCATCTGCTATGAATCCGCTGTGCATTACGGTCTTGGAGCCATCTGCATGCACCCGACGATCAGCGAGCAGCGGGAGGCGGTGGCGGCGCTCTGTCGGCGCTTTCGCGTGAAGCGGCTGGAGGTCTTCGGCTCAGCTGCCCGGGCGGACTTCGACCCGTCCTCCAGCGACGTGGACCTGCTGGTGCAGTTCGAACGGGAAACCGGCCGGGCCGCACTGGACAGCTTCATGGGCTTCAAGGAAGCGCTCGAAGACCTGTTCGGCAGGCCGGTCGACCTCGTCGAGGCCACGGCGGTGCGCAACCCCTATCTCAGGGCGGACATCGCGCGCAGCCGCGAATTGCTCTATGCGGCGTGATCCGCGCAAGTACCTCTGGGATGCCCGCGAGGCGGCGGAGGCCGTCCGAACCTTCGTCAGCGGCAGGACGCTGGAGGACTATCTGGCCGACCTCATGCTCCGCTCGGCGGTCGAACGGCAGCTTGGCATAGTAGGCGAGGCGCTCGGGCAACTCGCCCGCCATGTGCCCGAGATCGCAGAGACGATCCCGGATCTTCCCCGTGTGGTGGCGTTCCGCAACCTGCTGGTTCACGGCTATGCACAGATCGACGACGAGCGCGTCTGGGCGGTCGTCCACGAGAACCTGCCGCCGCTCCTGTCGGCGATCAACCGGTCGATGCCGGATGAAGCCGAGCCACCGGCGCCCGACTGCCGCCGCTAAGCCCCCAGCGCTCAGGCCCCCAGTGCCGAGCCGTGGCGGCGTGGGTCGGCGGCGCCGAGCTTGAGGCCGGAGGCGTTGTCGGCGACGACGGCGCAGACGCCGCCGGCGAGCCATGTCCGGTCCGGCCACCATTCCACCCGGTGGCCGAGCGCCGTCAGCGCCTCCGCCGTGGCCTCCGGCAGCAGCCGTTCCAGCTTCAGCAGGCCGGGATGGTGGTCGTGCGGCTCGAACGAACTGGGGAAGCTGTAGCTGGCGAAGCGCGGCGCATCCAGTGCGGCCTGCAGGTCCATGCCGAACACCGACAGGTTCAGGAGAACCTGGGTCATCGCCTGGACCTGCACGTCGCCGCCCGGCGTGCCGAACGGCATGAAGACGTCCTCGCCGAAGCGCACCATGGCCGGGTTCGGCGTCAGGCGCGGCCGCTTGCCCGGCACCGGGGCGCTGGGGTGGCCGGGCACGGCGAAGGACTGGCAGCCGCGCGAGGAGGGGCAGAGGCCGGTGCCCGGGATGACCGGCGTATCGTTCGAGACGTCGCTGGGTGTCGCCGAGAACACGTTGCCCCAGCGGTCGACGGCGCAGACATAGGAGGTGTCGCGCGATGGCCCCGGTCCGTCCTTCGCGGGCGAGACCGTGCCGAACGGCGTCGTCTCGGCCCGCATGGTGCGCGGGTCGCCGGGGTTCGGCATGTCGGGCGCGGCACGCTCCGGATCGATCAGGCCGCGACGCAGGGCGGCATAGGCGGACGAGAGCAGCCCGTCGAGCGGCACGTCGACGAAGCGCGGGTCGCCGTACCAGCGCTCGCGGTCGGCGCAGGCCAGCTTCACCGCCTCGGTCAGCAGGTGGATGTAGGCCGGGCTGTTGTGGCCGAGTGCGGCGAGATCGTCCGTCTCCAGGATGCGAAGCACTTGGGACAGAAGGGGCCCCTGGCACCAGACGCCGCAGGTATAGACCTCCAGTCCCATGACCGTCGTCACCACCGGCGGCTCGACCGGCGTGCGGAAGCAGGCGAGGTCGTCGGCGGTCAGCCAACCGCCGTTCTCGGCGTGGAACTTCACGATCTTGGTGGCGATGTCGCCGCGGTAGAAGGCGTCGCGCGCCGCCCGCAGGCCGGCGGCCCGGTCGCCGCGCTTCGCCCGCTCCTGGTCTGCCATGTAGCGCAGGGTGGCGGCGAGGTCCGACTGCACGAAGCGCTCGCCAGGCTTCGGCGGGCGTCCGTCCTTCAGGAAGATCGCCGCGTTCGACGGCCAGCGGCGATATTCCGCTTCGTGCGAGGCGATGAAGGTCGCCAGCAGCGAACTGGTCGGGAAGCCCTCCGCCGCCAGTCGGATGGCACCCGACGCGACCTCGCCGAAGGTCATGGTGCCGTAGCGCTCCAGCGCCGTGATCCACGCCTCGGGTGCCGCCGGGATGACGGTGCGCAGCAGGCCGTCGGGGATATGGCCGTCATGGTCGCGCAGGAAGACCTCGGGCTTCGCCGCCTTCGGCCAGCCGCCGAGGCCGGCGATGGTGACCGTTTCGCCGGTCTCCGCCATGCGGATCATGATGGGTGCGACGCCCGCGACGTTCACCACGTCCGGCACGACGACGCCCAGCGCGATGCCGGCGGCGACCCCGGCATCCACGGCGTTACCGCCCGCCTCGAGGATGGCGAAGCCCGCCTGCGTGGCCGCGCTGTGCCCCGCCGCGATCATGTGCCGCTGTCCCTGTGCCGCGCGCAGGTGCGCGCCCGGCCCGCCCAGTCCGATCATCGTCATCCCGCTCTCCTTCCGCCCCCGCCCCCCAACGGGCAGGGACCCCGACCGCCCCCGGCGCAGGAACGGGGAGCATGTGCCGCGCTTTGCTGCGGTGCAAGAGCGTCGGCTGTTAACGCGGCCGGCCGAAGCGGCCACAATGCGCCCGTCGATCGACCCACCCACGCTCGCCCGAGGTCCCGCCGCATGTCCCAGCCGCTTCCCGACCGGGTTTCCGTCGTCATCGTCGGCGGCGGCGTCGCCGGCTGCTCGATCGCCTATCACCTGACGAAGCTCGGCATCACCGACGTGCTGCTGCTGGAGCGGCGCCAGCTCACCTGCGGGACGACCTGGCACGCGGCGGGCCTCGTCGGGCAGCTGCGCGCCACGCGCCGCATGACGGAACTGGCGAAATACACGTCCGACCTGTTCGCGACGCTGGAGGCGGAGACGGGGCAGGCGACCGGCTTCCGGCAGAACGGCTCGATCGCCGTCGCCTTGAACGACGCGCGCCTGGAGGAGCTGAAGCGCGGCGCCTCGATGGCCCGAAACTTCGGCCTGGAGGTCGAGGTGATCGGGCCGGCCGACATCGCCGCGCGCTACCCGATCCTGGAGACGCGTGACGTGAAGGGCGGCGTCTTCCTCGCCAAGGACGGCCAGACGAACCCGATCGACACCACCCAGGCGCTGGCGAAGGGCGCGCGGATGCGCGGTGCGCGCATCGTCGAGAATGTGGCCGTCGAACGCATCCTGGTCGAGAACGGCCGGGCCGTGGGGGTGATGACGGCCGAGGGCCCGGTGCGCGCCGACACGGTGGTGCTGGCCGCCGGCATGTGGTCGCGCGAACTGGGATCGGCCGTGGGCGTGAACGTACCGCTGCACGCCTGCGAGCATTTCTACGTGGTGACCGGGGCGATCGCCGACCTGCCCGCCGGCCTGCCGGTGCTGCGCGTGCCCGACGAGTGCACCTACTACAAGGAGGACGCCGGCAAGATCCTGCTCGGCTGCTTCGAGCCGGTCGCCAAGCCGTGGGGCATGGACGGCATCCCGGCGGACTTCGCCTTCGACGCGCTGCCCGAGGATGTCGGCCACTTCGAGCCGATCCTGGAACAGGCGACGCACCGCCTGCCGCTGCTGGCCAGTGCCGGAATCCGCACCTTCTTCAACGGGCCGGAGAGCTTCACGCCGGACGACCGCTACCTGCTGGGCGAGGCGCCGGAACTGCCGAACCTGTTCCTCGCCTGCGGCTTCAACTCGATCGGCATCCAGTCGTCGGGCGGCGTCGGCAAGGTGCTGGCCGAATGGATCCGCGACCGGCATCCGCCGATGGAACTCGCCGACGTCGATGCCCGGCGGATGATGCCGTTCCAGTCGAACCGGCGCTATCTGCGCGCGCGCGTGTCGGAGACGCTGGGCCTGCTCTACGACATGCACTGGCCGTTCCGGCAGTACGCCACGGCGCGCGGCGCGCGGCGCTCGCCGTTCCACGACCGGCTGGTCGCCGCCGGCGCCTGCATGGGCGAGACGGCTGGCTGGGAGCGGCCGAACTGGTATGCCCGCGACGGCGAGACGCCCGAATACGTCTATTCCTACGGCCGACAGAACTGGTTCGACGCCTGCGGCGCCGAATGCCGCCGCACCCGCGACGCCGTCGCGCTGTTCGACCAGTCGTCTTTCGCGAAATATCTCGTCCAGGGACGCGACGCGCTCGCCGTGCTGGAGCGCGTCTCGGCGAACCGCATCGACGTGGCGCCGGGCCGCGCCGTCTACACCCAATGGCTCAACGCCCGCGGCGGCATCGAGGCGGACCTGACGGTCACGAGGCTGGCGGAGATGGAATTTCTCGTCGTGACGACTGCGGTGGGACAGGTGCGCGACCTCGCCTGGCTGCGGCGCCACGTCCCCGACGGCGCGCACTGCACCGTGACGGACGTGACTTCCGGCCTGCCGATGCTGGGCGTCATGGGGCCGCGGTCGCGCGACCTCCTATCGACCGTGTCGCCCGACGACTTCTCGAACGCGGCCTTTCCCTTCGGCGCCAGCCGGGAGGTGGAGATCGGCTATGCCAGGGTGCGCGCCACGCGCCTCACCTATGTCGGCGAGCTGGGCTGGGAGCTCTACGTGCCGGCCGAGTTCGCCGCCCACGTCTTCGAGACGCTGGTCGATGCGGGGCAGGGGCTCGGCCTCGGTTTCGCCGGCTATCACGCGATGAACGCGCTGCGGCTGGAGAAGGGCTACCGCCACTGGGGCCACGACATCGGCGAGGAGGACGATCCGGTCCAGGCGGGCCTCGGCTTCGCCGTCGCCTGGGAGAAGCCCGAGGGGCCGCTCGGCCACTTCGTCGGCCGCGACGCCCTGCTTCGGCGGCGTGCGGAAGGGACGCCGCGCCGCCGCCTCGTGCAGATCGCGATGGAGGACGCCGGCGTCACCGCACCGCTGCTCTATCGCGACGAGCCGATCCTGCGCGACGGCGTGCCGGTCGGCGCCACCACCTCCGGCATGTGGGGCCATCGCGTTGGGCAGTCGCTCGGCATGGGCTACGTCGCCTGTCCGGAGGGCGTATCGCGCGACTGGCTGGAGGCGGGGACGTGGGCGGTCGAGGTCGCCTGGTCCCGCCACCCCGCCCGCGTCCAGCTCGCCCCCTGGTACGACCCGAAGGGCGAGCGGATCCGGGGCTAGGCTTCGGCGAGCGGCAGGGGCCGCATCTCCGTATCGGTCGGGTGTGGCCGCACCGCGCAGATCCGCTGGACGACCGCGGGCGTGGCGCGCCGGATGAGGCCGTGTTCGTAGGCGACGATGTCGAGCGCCGGGCGCAGCACGTCGAGCAGTTCGCCGGGGCGCAGGAGATAGTCCGGGTTGGCGGGCCGGCCGTAGGCCGCGTTGCCCACCGCGAACGTCTCGTAGAGCAGCAGGCCGCCGGGCTGCAGCAGGCCGGGCAGCTGCGGCAGCAGCGGGCGATGGAGATAGTTGGTCACGACGACGGCGGCGAAACGGCGCCCGGGAAGGGGCCAGGGACTCCCGTCCTCCAGGTCGGCGCGCACCGGCTCGAGCCCGCCCGTGCCCGTCAGGTCCGCCACGCCGGCGAGGTCGCGGTCGACGGCCGTGACGGGATGGCCGAGGCCGAGGAACAGACGCGTATGTCGGCCGCCGCCGCAGGCGAGGTCGAGCACCGGCCCGCCGGGCGAAACCAGGCCGGCGAAGCGCAGCACCCAGCCCGATTCGGCGCCCGCGTGCGGCTTAGGCTGCGTGATCTCTGGCACTTTGTGCACCGCCGCTGTAGGAACACTGTAACATCGACATTCCGACTACCGGCACCCGGCGCGCAATGATCGTTTACAAGCTCTGCTGCAAGAAGGACCACGAGTTCGAAGCCTGGTTCCGCGACAGCGGGGCCGCCGACGAGCAGATCGAGGCGAAACGCGTGGTCTGCCCCCACTGCGGCACGACGTCGGTCGCGAAGGCGCTGATGGCGCCGCGGCTGAACAAGTCCCCTGCGGCACCGGCGGTAATGCCGCCCGGGGGGGGAAAGCCCGCCGGCGGGCAGCTCACCAACGACCCGCAGATCGCCGAACGGCGCGAACTGGTCGAGGCGTTGCGGGAACTGCGGCGCCATGTGGAGTCGAACTGCGACTATGTCGGCGACAGGTTCGCCGAGGAGGCGCGGAAGATGCATTATGGCGAGGTCGAGCGCCGCGACATCTACGGCGAGGCCTCGAGCGAGGAGGCCAAGACCCTGCGCGAGGAAGGCGTCGAGGTGTTCGGCATCCCCTGGCTGCCGCGGCACGACAGCTGAACCGCGGCAGACGGCTCTGGAACGCACCGAGCGCGTCGCGCGTTGATCTGTCGAGGCCTTCGAAAGGAGAGCACGATGGCTCGACAGGGTACAGCCGACAAGACGAAGCCGCAGGACAAGGCGTCGCAGGATAGGGCGTCGCAGGATAAGAAACGGCAAAGCGAGATCGACGAGACGATCGACGAGTCGTTTCCGGCCAGTGACCCCCCGTCCTGGTCGCCGGGCACGGCGGCGCCGCAGGATGACGACGAGAAGCGCTGACGGCACCGCACGCACGCGTGATGCGGCGGCGATAGCCGACCGTACACTCGTCGCCTAGACTGCTCTTCCGCGATGTGGGAGAGCAGTTTTTGATTCCGGAGGGTAGCGGACGTTTCACGATCGCCGTCGAGCGCAGTGGCGGGCCGATCCCGCTGGACGTTTTCAGCTATCGACCGCCCGGCCTCTCGGTGGATGCGCCGGTCTTCGTGGTGGTTCACGGCGTGGCGCGCAATGCCCGCACCTACCGCGACGCGTGGATCGAGACCGCCCGCGCCCTGGGCGCCCTGCTGCTGGCGCCGCACTTCTCGCGGGAGTCCTATCCGACGCCGCGGGAGTTCGAGGTGGGCGGCATGCGCGACGCCGAGCGGCGCGCGCTGCCGCGGCCGGTCTGGACGTATCATGCGATCGAGAGACTGTTCGACGAAGCGCGGGCTTCCCTCGGCCTCGCAACCGACGCCTACCTGCTCTACGGCCACTCGGCCGGGGGACAGTTCGTGCACCGGATGGTCACGTTCATGCCTGAGGCGCGCATCGGCGCGGCCGTCGCCGCCAATGCCGGCTGCTACACGATGCCGTGGCCGGACGAGCGGTTTCCCTACGGGCTGGGCGACATGGCGGTGGAGGCCGATCTGCGATCCGCCTTCGCGCGGCGGCTTACCATCCTGCTCGGCGAGCGGGACGACGATCCAGACCACGGCCAGCTGCTGAAGTCGCCCGAAGCGATGCGCCAGGGGCCGCACCGGCTGGCGCGCGGACGCTACTATTTCCGCCATGCGCGCGAGACGGCCGCGGCACTGGGGGCGCCGTTCGACTGGCGGCTGGCGACGGTGCCGGACATCGGCCACTCGAACGCGCGCCTGGCGCCGCACGCCGGCCGCCTGCTGCTGGAGCCGTAGCGCCTATGACGAGTCGCGCGCACCGGTGAAGCGCCGTTTCTGGCGGAGCCACAGCCGGCGCGTGCCGACCATCATCGACCGTATCCACCGCTGTGCCGGCGGATAGTCCTCGGCCAGCAGGAGCAGGCCGAGCGGCAGCATCCAGAAGCCGAGGATCGGCAGGAAGCCGAGCACGCCGCCGACGATGAGGAGGACCGCCACCGGAAGGCGGATCCAGCGCGCCCCGGGCTGGCGCATCCTGCGCATGAAGCGGGCCAGCGGCTGCGGCAGTTTCGCTTCGATCTTCTGAATGTCGGAACGGCCGTTTTCCGGCTGCTGCATCGCACGCGCCTGATCTGATTGAAGATACAGATTTCGGAACCCGAAGGTTTCGGCGCCAGCATTTTTATCGGGCGGCGCCGGGGAACCATCGTTGGGACCAACTGTTGGAAAACCCAACACATGACGCGCCGGATGGCGGACCGCGCCGAATACATGTTCGCCGCCAGCGTACCAACGACTTAAGGAGCGTCGTCATGAACTTCGTGATGAACAAGATCAGTACTATCGCTATTATGGCTGCACTCGGCGTCGGATTGGCTGCCTGCGGTTCTTCGACCGGCGATCGCGCCCTCTCCGGCGGCGGTATCGGCGCGGGTGTCGGCGCGGCGACCGGAGCCGTGACGGGCATGGGCGTCGGGACCGGCGCCGCGCTGGGCGGCGCCGCCGGCGCGGCAACCGGCGCACTGACGGACGAGGACGACGTCGATCTGGGCAAGCCGGTCTGGGATTGATCGAAGCGCGCACAGCGGGCCCGTCGCCGAAAGGCGGCGGGCCTTTTCTTCGTCCGGATCACTTCATGCCGATGTCCCGCTTCGCCTTGGCGGTGATGGATTGCCGGATGTTCGCCATCTCCTGCCAGGGGTCCGCCTTCAGGACCTTTAGGCGCTCCCCGATCGTCGCCACGGCGAACCGCTTCGGGTCCAGGTCGGCGGTCAGTTCGGACCAGTCGAGCGGCATCGAGACGGTGGCGCCGGGACGGGAGCGGGTGGACCAGGCGGCGACGGCGGTGGCGCCCCGGTCGTTGCGCAGATAGTCGACGTAGATGCGCCCGGTGCGGCGCGTCTTGGCCATGTTGTCGGTGTATTCGTCGGGAGCGGCGCGGCTGACGGCCGATGCGATCGCCTTGGTGAAGGCCTTGGCCTCGGCCCAGTCGTGCCGGCGCTGGATCGGCACGTAGAGATGCAGGCCCTTGCCGCCCGTCGTCTTCACGAAGCTCTCTAGGCCGAGGTCCCGAAGGAAGCCGCGCATAGCGTGCGCCGCCTCGACCACGCGGCTGAACGGGATCTCGGTATCGGGGTCGAGGTCGAGGATCAGCCGGTCGGGCTTCTCGGGGTCGTCGATGCGCGAGCCCCAGGGGTGGATCTCCAGCGCACCCATCTGCACCAGGGCGACCAGACCCTTCACGTCCTCGATCGCCAGGCTTTCCACGGTCTTGCCCTTCTCCCGCACCTCCACGGCATGGATGTGCTCGGAAAGTCCGCGGGTGGGGTGGCGCTGGTAGAAGCATTCGCTGTCGCTGCCCTCGGGGCAGCGCACGAGGCTGAGCGGCCGGCCCGCGACGTGCGGCAGCATGTAGTCCGCGACCGCGAGATAATATTCGGCGAGGTCGCGCTTGGTCAGGCCCGTGTCCTTGTAGAGCACCTTGTCGGGACTGGTGAGTCGCACGCCGAGATGCTCCAGATCGGGCCCGTCGTCCCCGGCCGATTTCGGGCCGTCGGCGGCTTTCGCCTTGGAAGGGGCCTTCGTCGACGCTTTCGCCGGTCTCGACGAAGGCGTCGGAGCTGCCTGTTCGCGCACCACGGTCCTGGCCTCCTTGTCCTCGCGCAGCCCCTGGAACGAGGCGTGGCGCATGACGCCGCTGCCGGTCCAGGTGCGGAACTCGACCTCGCAGACCAGCTTGGGCTCCGCCCAGCGCGCGCCCTTCGCCGCCACCTTCGGCACGTCGGCGAACGGCATCGTCTTGCGGGTGAGATTCTCCAGCCGCTTGCGCAGGTCGGTGGCGAGGGCGTCGGTCATCCCGGTCCCGACCTTCCCGGCATAGACCAGCCGGTCGCCCTCCCAATAGCCGACGAGCAGGCTTGCCACGGCGCCGGGACGCGCCTCGGAGGGGGTGAAGCCGCCGATCACCATCTCCTGGCGGGACGAGCATTTGCTCTTCACCCAGTCGCGGCCGCGGCCGGGCCGGTAGGGCGCGTCGGCGCGCTTCGAGACGATGCCCTCCAGTTCCATGCTGCAGGCCTGCTGGAAGAAGCGGTCGCCGCTGCCGTCCCAATGGTCGCTGTAGGCGAGGGGAGAGCCCTCGGGCAGGGCGGCGAACAGGCTGCGAAGCGCGGCCTTCCGCTCGACCAGGGGCACCGGGGTCAGGTCGCGGCCGTCGAGGTGCAGCAGGTCGAAGGCCTGGAAGCCCATGCGGTCGGCGGCACCCTCGCTCAGCGCCTCCTGGAGCAGGCGGAAGCTGGAGACCCCCTGATCGTCCAGGACGACCACCTCGCCGTCGATCACGGCATCCTTTGCGGGGAGGGCAGCCAGCGCCGCGGCGAGCGGCTTGAACTTTTGCGTCCAGTCGAGGCCGGAGCGGGTGAGCATCTTGGCCTTGCCGTCATGGACGATCGCCAGCGCCCGGTAGCCGTCGAACTTGATCTCGTGGATCCAGCCGGCACCGCCGGGCGCGCGGTCGACCAGGGTGGCGAGCTGCGGCTTCGGCGCCTTCGGCAGCTTCGCCGGCCGGGCGCCCTCGATCTCGGCGGCCGCCTTGCGGGGCGCCGCGTCCGGCTGGTCGTCGGCTGCGCGGTCGGAATGCCAGACGCGGTCGACGTCGGCGGCGATCGCCTCCATTGTCCGGTCGGATGCGACGCTGGTCATGGCCTCGTCGATCAGCGACGCCCCCGCACCGGGTCTCGCCTCGTCGTCGCGCTCCTTGATCAGCAGCCAGTTGTCGCGCTTCTCCCGGCCCGCCTTGCCGCCCATCCGGACCAGCATCCAGGCGCCCTTCATGCGCGTCCCGTGGAGCTCGAACTTCAGCTTGCCCGCCTGATAGTCCTTGTGCGGATCGCCGAGGGGCTTCCAGGTGCCGCGGTCCCAGAGCATCACCGTGCCGCCGCCATACTGGCCCTGCGGGATGACGCCCTCGAACGTGCCGTAGTCGAGGGGATGGTCCTCCGTATGGACCGCGAGGCGCCGGTCGGCAGGATCGAGGCTGGGTCCCTTGGTCACCGCCCAGCTCTTCAGCACGCCGTCCAGCTCGAGGCGGAAATCGTAGTGCAGGCGGCGGGCGGCGTGCTTCTGGACGACGAAACTGTTTCCCGCGGCGGCCGCGGCCTTCGCGCCTGACGGTTCGCGGGTCTTCTCGAAGTCGCGCTTGCGGCGATATTCCGCGAGGTCGGACGATTCCGCCGGCTTGCGTGCCATCGCCGGACTCGCCTCAGGCGGTCTTGCGCTTGCGCGGCGCGGGTTTCGCCTCGGTCTTCTTCGGCGCCGATTTCGACGACGCGGTCTTCGCCGGCTTTTTCGCGGTCGCCTTTGCCTTGGTCGGCTCGTCCTCGCCCTTCTTCTTCGCGCCGGCCGCCGCTTTCGGTTTCTCCGCCGGCTCCTTGTCGTCGGTCTTCAGGCTGCGCTTCAGGGCGTCCATCAGGTTGACGACATTGCCGGTGCGGCGCGGGGCATCCTCCGGTTCGTCGGCCGGGCGCTTCTCGATCTTGGCCTTCACCAGTTCCTTCAAGGCCGCCTGGTAATGGTCTTCGAAACGATCCGGGTCGAAAGGCGAGGACTTGCGACGGATCAGTTCCTTGGCGAGGTCGAGCTGTTCCTCGTCGGCTTTCAGGTCCTTGATGTCCTGGAAGTACAGGTCGGAATCGCGCACCTCGTCGGCGTAGCGCAGCGTCTCCATCAGCAGTCCCCGCCCGCAGGGGCGGATGGCGGCAATGTTCTCGCGGCCGGCGATGACGATCTGACCGAGACCCACCTTCCTGGCGGCGCGCAGCGCATCGCGCACCACGACGAAAGCCTCGTTGGCGAGGTCGCCGTCGGGTGTCACGAAATAGGGCTTCTCGTAGTAGATCGGGTCGATCTCGTCGGTGTCGACGAACTGGACGACCTCGATCGTCTTCTTCGACTCGACCTTCAGGTCCTCGATTTCCTCCGGCTCGAGCATGACGTAGCGGCCGCGCTCGTACTCGTAGCCCTTCGCGATGTCGCTGCGCTCGACCGGGCCGTGATCCGGCACGATCAGCTGCTGGCGCACCCGCTCGCCGGTCTCCCGGTGAATCTGGTGCAGGGCGATGCGATGGGCGCCGCTGGTCGCCGTATAGAGGCGGACCGGCAGAGACACCAGGGAGAGCCGGAGATGCCCGGTCCAATATGCGCGCGGAGCCATGCGCCTCTAACGTCCGATCCGGATTCGCGTTCCTTCGGCACGGCGACGGCACCCGATTCAGTCGCCATTCAGCCGCCGATGATGGTACCGCCGTTCGGGTGGAGCACCTGCCCGGTCATGTAGGCGGCGTCCTCGCTTGCGAGGAAGACGTAGCTGGGCGCGATCTCGTCCGGCTGCCCCGGGCGGCCGAGGGGGGCGCTCTGCCCGAATTCGCCGACGTGGCCGGCATCGAAGGAACTCGGGATCAGCGGCGTCCAGACGGGCCCCGGTGCCACGGCATTCACGCGGATGCCCTTGTCGGCGAGGTTCGCCGCCATGGAACGGGTGAAGCCGACGATGGCGGCCTTGGTCGACGCATAGTCGATCAGGTGGCCGCTGCCGCGATAGGCGGTGACGGAGGTGGTGTTCACGATGGCGTCGCCGCGGTCGAGATGCAGCAGTGCCGCGCGCGTGACGTAGAACATCGAGAAGACGTTCACGGCGAAGGTGCGGCGCAGCTGTTCGCCGGAGATTGCCGACAGGTCGTCCTGCGGATACTGGACCGCGATGTTGTTGACGAGGATGTCCAGTCCGCCGAGGTCGCGTGCCGCCTCGGCGACCATGGAGGAGCAGAACGCTTCGTCCGAGAGGTCGCCGGGCAGCAGGATGCAGCGCTGGCCCTCCGCCTCGACCAGCCGCTTGGTGCGGGCGGCATCGTCGTGCTCGTCCAGATAGGCCACGGCGACGTCGGCGCCCTCCTTCGCGAAGCCGATGGCGACGGCCCGGCCGATCCCGCTGTCGCCGCCGGTGACGAGGGCGCGCCTGCGGGCGAGCCTGCCGCCGGACTTGTACGCGCGCATCTCGTCCTGCGGCCGCGGCGTCATCGGTGCCTCGCGGCCGGGTTGACGGGGTTGTTCCTGTGGCGGAACGCTCTGCGGTCGGTCGGTCACCCTTCGCCTCGCCGTGCAACGGGACATGCGCACGAGGAAGCGGCCGCACCGGCCTCAGGTTCCTCACCGAGCGTTCGATAGCGGCTCCGCCGGGGATGTCTCCGCAGCAGGCGGTACCCGACCGCGGGAGGCGCGGTCGGGTACCGGTGGAGCGGAACTACGCCCAGTCGATGTCGGAACTCGCAACCTTCGACTTGATCCCGGACAGCAGCACGGAGGAATCGTCGGGGAGCGTCAGCAGGAGGCCTTCGGAAACCACCTTCTGATGCACGGTGGATCCAGCCTTGAAGTCCTCGAAAACCAGCAGGTCCTCCGAACTCCAGTCCTTGATCACATTGTCTCCGCTGCCGGGCCCGAAGACGAACTTGTCCGCACCGGAACCGCCGGCCAGGGTGTCGTTGCCGCCACCGGCGATGATCGTATCCTTCCCGGCACCGAGTTCGATGCGATCGCTCCCTTTTCCGGATCGGACGAAGTCGTTGCCCTTGTTGCCGGTCACATAGTGCTTGCCGCTGTCGGACAGTTCGACCTCGGCACCAGCGGCCGCGAGCTTCACCTGGCCCGATCCGTCGATCACCACTTTCATCTTGCTGGGCAGGTCGGCGGTTTCGAGACTCTCGATCCCCTTGGAACCGACGCGCAGCAACAGCTGGTCGCTGTCGGAGGCGTCGACGAGCTTCGTGTCTATGAAAAGCTTGGGCTTGGACGTTCCAGAGAGGTCGATGACGTCGATGCCTTCGATGCCGCCGAACTTGCGGCTATCGAAGGTGAAAGAGCCGCTCAGAAACTTGATGGTATCCGTCCCGTCGCCGCCAATGATCTTCGAAGAAGAGTTGATATTGCTGATATAGACGTTGAACAGGTCGTCGGCATGCGACCCCATCAGGATCTTCGCGCTGATCGACGACTTTAGAGTCACCCCCGTGTCGCCCTCCGTCGTGAACGCGACCGGCACGTCCTTGACGGCGGTTTTCGCCATACCTTTGAGAACGATCCCATTCGAACTGCCCAGATCGAGGATCAGATCGGATCCGCTCGTCCTGAAGCCGGCATCCGCCAGATTGTCGATGGCGAAGTTGCGCAGTTCGAGAACGTCGCCTTCGGCCCGGTTGAAGCCGTAGATCGTGTCCATGCCATCGCCGGTTTCGAACACGAAACGGTCGGCCCCGGCGCCACCTTCCAGCCTGTCGTCGCCGGCATCGCCGGCGATCACGTCGCGGCCCTTCCCACCCGTGATCGTGTCGTTGCCGTCGCCGCCGGAAAGCCGTGACCCACCGTCGTGGCCGCGCATCCAGTCGTTCAGATCACCGGCTACGGCTTCACGGAAGAAGACTGCATTCTTGTCAAGATCGGTGGGCGGATGGATGAGCTCGCCGCCCTGGCTGACGATCGTCCAGTTCTTGTCGGTGTAGTTGGCAATCGACTTGTCGACGACCACTGTGTTCCCGGCGTCGGGACCGCCATGGAAATTGATGTCGCGATCGGTCAGCTTGACATGGATGTCATTGCCGAATTCCGAGTTCCAGGCACCGAACAGCACGCTGTGCCGCATCTCCAGAGCGGTTATGTTGCTGATCGAGCTGTCCGAGACCTCGTCGAGAATCACGCCGTAACCGTTGCCTTCGCCACCTTTGTTGTGGGCGCCTTCGGTGCGGAGCTGGTCGGCCTTCAGGTCGAGGGCGCGACTGAACCAGATGGCGTTGCTCGGCGCGTCGACGACGCTGATGTCGGAGACGCTCGCTCCGAAGGTGTTCTGGATCTTCAGCGCACCTGCGCTTTCGAACGGCATCTTCGTGTTCGAAAAGTTGTAGGGATCGGCAGCGCCGAGGTCGAACCCGATTTCCAAGCCGTGAATCTTGATGCCTTCGAGCATGTCGAAGGGCGTCACGGTGGCCTTGCCGGAGGCCAGGTCGAAGTTCAGCGGTCGGTCGAGCGTAAGCGTGCTACCGGAAACCTTTTCGACCTGTGCGAGCCCTTCCCGCAACGGATCGGTCCCCTTCCAACTGACCTTCGTATACCCTTCCTTGGAAAAGAATTCCTGATCGTTGGCTTGGCTGTAGTAGACGAAGTCTCCGGCCTTGAACTTGCTCGCGTCCTTTACCGAGATCGCTGTCGCACCGGCTTTGGCATTCGCCGTGAAGGCGACGGCGTTATAGGCCTTGAGATGAACCTGGTCGCCTACGACGATCCCGTTCTTTTCGCTGCCGCCGGCCAGATCGAAGATGATCTTGGTCTGCGAGGAGCCGGCGCCCCGGAGTTCGATGTCCGGCCGGTCGATATAAAGGGTACTGTCGAAGTGAAACTCGCCGGCGCCAAGTTCGATCACCGCCCCAGCGGGCGCATGACGCAAGGAAGCCTGAATCTCGGCTGCGGACGCACCGGCCTCGAACCGGAAATGGCTGGTGTTCTTGTCCGCTTGCGAGAAGATGAAGTCGCTCGCGTCGAGCGCCTTGCTGTCCACGCCGGCGAGTTGGATCTGGACGCCGCCCGCGTCGACGTTCGTGCCGCCGCTGTAACTCTTGATCTTGAGGTCCTTGAAACCGCCGAGACCGAGCGCCGTCAGGTCGACCTTCTCGATGGCGCTGTCGGTGCTGAAGTCCTCGATCAACAGTGACTTCGCGCCGGCTTCAACGACGAAGAGATCGGCGTCGCTGCCGCCGCGCATCGTGTCACCGCCGCGGCCACCGGTCAGCACGTCCGCCCCGCCGCCACCGACGAGGAGATCCGCGCCGCTGCCCCCGACGATGACGTCGTCGCCGGACCCCCCGTAGACCTTCCCGCCGCCGCTCCCGATGGTGACGAGGTTGTCCACGCCGTTGGCGAGGGTGACGCCGTTGCCGCCCTGAACGATCACGTCCGATGCGTCGCCGACACCCGAGGTGTCGAGAAACGCGATCCCCCCATGCTTGATCGTGATCGTTCCTTTGTCGGACTGGTCGACGAACTTTTGATCAATCGTCAGCTTGGACTGCGAACCCGCGGTCACATCAATCGCATCGATGCCGGTGAATAGCGGCAGATCCGCCGTCTTCAAGGTGAATTTGCCGTTGATGATCTTGAATGTGTCGACACCCTCGCCGGCAACCACCTTGTCCTTCGAACTCAGCTTGCTCATCCAGGTGGTGAATACGTCGGCGTCTGCAGTTCCTTTGGCGTAATCCGTCTTGTCCGTGAGTTCGATTTTTTTTCCCGCCACGGTTCGCCCCTTCATCCGGTGGTACTAATCCCCCCCCCTTTCGGCGCCACGGGTAGCTGAAGAATGTTAACGAATGATAAATGCCTCGTCGTGGCCGGGCATCGTGCAAGAAACCGTCAGCATTTTCGGCGGCCCGTAGAGCCAGCGTCACCGCTTAACATAACGGGATATGTATAACTACAGTATATCTGGCGATATCTGGCGCAGTCGTGGCCGGCCTGAGCCTGGGAATGTGCGGTTCACCCAATCGCTGACGCCGCCGATATGCTCGGCCGCCAGCGTCGCGCGTCGTGATGCACTCTCAGAGAGCAAGGGTGCGGAAGCGGTCCAGGTAGGCGGCGCGCGCCCGCTCGGCCGGCCACGCCTCCAGGCGCATGTCGGGCGCGCGGCGGCGATAGGCGAGGACCTTGCGTGCCTCGGCGGGGGCGAAGCCCGCGACCTCGACGGCCTCCAGGAAGGCGGCGGTCTTGTCGGCGCGCTTGATCTCGGCCGCCCAGGCGTCGGGCAGGTCGCCCGGCAGGCCGAAGCGCAGATTGACGGCCCGTCCGACCCCGTGCTCCACGCCCTTGTAGCCGGGGCCCAGCGCCGCCTTGAACGGGGTGATCAGGTCGGAGGTCACATATTCGCTGGCGTCGTGCAGCAGGGTCGCCAGGCGCAGCTTGCGCGGCGCGTCGCGGTTCGCCGCCTCGAGCAGGTCGAGCACGAGGATGGAGTGCTGCGCCACGGTGAAGGCGTGGTCGCCCACCGTCTGGCCGTTCCAGCGCGCGACGCGCGACAGGCCGAGCGCCACGTCCTCGATCTCCACGTCGAGCGGCGAGGGGTCGAGGATGTCGAGCCGCCGGCCGGAAAGCATGCGCTGCCAGGCGCGCGGCGGCTTGTCGGGTGATGTGCTGCTGGAGGCCAAGGCTGGTCCGCGTCTCGGGTCGGGTGGTGTTCGGGCGGCATTGGAGTCCGTGACGGCGGCGGGTTCAAGGCGTTTGCGCGGAAAGTCGGACAGGCTTGCGGCGGCGGCCGGCGAGAAAGACGGCGATGGCGAGCGCCTGGATCGCGGCGGTCGCGGCGAAGACGGCGGTGTCGCCGCCGGCCGGCTCGGAGAGCGCACGCAGCGCCCCGAAGGCGGCCGGTGCGAAGGCGTAGCCGGCCTGGCCGACGGCGACGATCAGTGCCACCACGCGGGCGACGTCGTCCCTGGCGAATTCCACCTGCGCGATCAGCGGCGGCAGCGAGGTGGCGTTGCCGATGCCGAACCCGAACAGGACGATCCCGGCCAGGACGATCATCGGGTCCTGCATGCCCGCCACGAGCAGCAGGACGGAGCCGACAAGCTGGACGAGGTAGCTCGCGGCGGCGACGCGGCGGCGGTCCGCCCCGGCCGGCATGAGCCAGCCGAACGCCGTGCGCCCGGCGATGGCCGTACCGGTGGCGAGACTCATGGCGAGTCCGGCGCCCTGCACGCCGAGGGCCGGCACGATCAGCGAGAACAGGTGGGCGAGCAGCCCGATCTGGGCGAAGAGGCCGAATGCCATGCCGCCGGAGAGCGTCAGGAAGCGCCTGTCGCGCCACGGTCGCAGCGGGAGCGGCGCCGCGATCCGGTGTAGGGCGCCGGCGCCGGCCTTGGCGGCCTCGGTGCCGGGGGGGCGGCCGTCCGGAAACTGCCCCAGGTCGGCGGGCTGGATCGCGAAGACGCGGGCGGCGAGGATGCCGATCACCGCGACCATGGCGATCCCGATCAGCGCCGCCGCGAGCTGGAAGCCCAGCGCCGCGATGCCCGCGACCCAGAGCGGCGCGAACAGGATGCCGCCGACGCTGGCGCCGTTGTAGGCGGCGGAGAGCGCCTTCGGGCGGTCGGCCACGAACCAGGGTGCCACGGTCGCGTTGACCGCGGCGGCACCCATCGTCACCCAGCCGCCGCCGCTGAAGAGGGTCGCGAGGAAGAGCTGCCAGGGCTCCCGGGCGAGCGACCAGCCGAGCACGCCGGAGGCCAGCGCGACCGCTCCGGCCGCGGTCACCCGGGACAGCCCGAAGCGCTTATGGAGTGCCGGCAGGCCTGCGACCACGGCGGCACCGACCAGGAAATGCACGGTGACGGCGGCCGAGACGGTCGGCAGCGACCAGCCCCGCTCGGCGTGCACCGCGTGCAGGAAGATTGGCGGGCCGTAGAAGCCGACGCCCCAGCCGAACGTCGCCATGACGAAGGCGGCGGCGACGACGCGCCAGCCGAAGAAGGGGAGAGGGTGATCGCGCATGGTCATCGAGGAGCCTCCCGCTTCGCATCGGCCCCAGCGGCCGGCGTGGCGTCGACCCTATGGAAGCTGCCGGGCCGGTCGTTTCGATGCGCCCCGAAGCGTCGCCGTCGGCGACCTGCTATGGTGGCGGCCATGAAGGAAGGACCGGACATCGCGGCGCTGGCGACGCTGCTGGGCGACCCCGCGCGGGCGAACATGCTGGCGGCGCTGATGGCGGGGCGGGCGCTGACGGCGGGCGAACTGGCGCGCGAGGCGGGCGTGATGCCGCAGACGGCGAGCAGCCATCTGTCGCGGCTGGTCGAGGCGCGGCTGCTGGTCGTCGAGATCCAGGGCCGGCACCGCTATTTCCGGATCGCCGGGCCGGAGGTGGCGGAGGCGGTCGAGGCGATCATGGGGCTGGCGGCGAACCTGGGCCGGACTCGCACCCGCCCCGGCCCAAAGGACCCCGCGCTGCGGCGCGCCCGCATCTGCTACGACCACCTCGCCGGCGAGATGGGGACGCTGCTCTACGAGGCGCTGGCGGCACAGGGCCTGATCGCCGCGACGGCGGACGGGGTGGGGGTGACGGCGGCGGGACGCGCCCGGTTCGCGGCGGAAGGCATCGACATCGGTGCTCTGGAGGCGAGGCCGCGGCCGGTGTGCCGTGCCTGTCTCGACTGGAGCGAGCGGCGGCATCACCTCGCGGGAAGCCTGGGTGCTGCACTGGCACAGACGATTCTCGCGCGCGGCTGGGCGCGGCGTGAGCCCGACAGCCGGGCCGTCACCTTCACGCCCGACGGCCTCGCCGCGTTCCGTGCGTTCCTCGGACCCGAGGAGGGGGCGCGGCGCGCGGGCTGAGCGGGTGCGTTGTGCGGTGGCTTCGACCTTGCAGCACCGCTATCCTGCGCCCGCCGAAGGGAGATCGATGTGCCAGGCAGGATAGTGACCGTCGCCCAGCGCAAGGGCGGATCGGGCAAGACGACGCTGGCCGCCAATCTGGCGGTGGCGTGGTCCATGGCCGGCCGCAGCGTGGCCGCCATCGACATCGATCCACAGCGCTCGCTCACCCTCTGGAACGAGATCCGCGCCGAGCAGGGCCTCGCCAACGTGCTGTCGGTCGGCAGCGTGCCGGGCTACCGGGTCCGCAACGAGGCGGACGCGCTGGCCAAGCGCTACGACATCGTGCTGATCGACAGCCCACCGCACGACGAGACGGAGGCGCGGATCGCCATCCGCGCCGGGCGGATCGTCGTCGTTCCCGTGCAGCCCAGTCCGATGGACGTCTGGGCCACGAAACAGACTCTGGAACTGGCTGCCGCCGAGGGGACCGCGGCCCTGCTGGTCATGAACCGGGTGCCGCCGCGCGCGAAGCTGACCGAGACGATGCACGCCCGCATCTTCGAACTGGGGGCGCCCATCGCGGCGACGCGGATCGGCAACAGGGTGGTGCTAGCCTCGGCACTGGCGGAGGGGCGGGCGGCGGCCGAGACCGAGCCGCGGGGTGCCGCGGCCCGCGAGATCGCAGCATTGGCGGAAGAAATATTGTCGCGACTCTAGATCAACGAGACGAGGAGGACGGACCACCCATGACGTCGGAAGCCGAAGGCGAAGCCTTTACACTCGCCGCCATCCCGCCGATCGAACCGAAGATCGACCGGTTCCTGTTCTGCCGCCACGGGCAGACGGCGGGCAATTTCAGCCGGATCATCCAGGGACCGGACATCGAGCTGAACGAGACCGGCCGCGCCCAGGCCGAGGCGGCCGGCGAGAAACTGAAGGGGGTGGCGTTCCGCCACATCTTCTGCAGCGACATGCGGCGCGCTCAGGAGACGGGCGAGACCATCGCGCGGCTGACGGGCAAGCCGATCACCTTCATGCCCGACCTGCGCGAGCGCTTCTTCGGCAGCCTGATCGGCACGACCTCGACGACGCTGGACTGGCTCTACGATCCGCCCGAGGGCGAGACGTTCCAGGGCTTCATCGACCGCACCAAGCGCGGCGTGGCGGAGATCGTGTGCGCCGCGGAGACGCACGACGAGCCGCCGCTGATCGTGTCGCACGGCGGCGTGCTGCGCGTGATCGTGGCGGCCCTCGGTGCCATCGTCGACGAGCCGGCCCGGCAGAACGCGACGCCGCTGGAGATCTACCGCGAGCGCCAGGGGTGGCACGTCTCGATCCTCTGATCCCCCGTCAGATCGGTGGGCGGCGCTGTGCGAAGGGGTGCGCCGCTTCGTACTGGGCGCCCAGCCGCAGCAGCAGGCCGTCGCGGCCGAAGCCTCCGACCAGCTGGAAGCCGATCGGCAGGCCGGTCGCCGGATCGGGATCGGCCGGCAGGTTCAGGCCGGGATGGCCGGCGATGTTGACCCAGTTGGTGAACACGGCATGGCCGCGCGGCCCGACAGGGCGGCCGTCGATCTCCGGCGGGAACGGCGTCGCTGCCGGCCAGGGCAGGGCGGCGGCCGAGGGCGTCATCACGACGTCGACCCGCTCGAACAGTTCGGCGGTGTGGCGCCGGAAGGCGGCGATGCGGAGCATCATGTCCAGGTAGCGTGCGGCGCCGGTGGCGCGGCCGGCCTCGGCCATCGGCGGATAGCTCTCCCCGACCTCGGCCTCTCGGCCGGGATGGGCGTCCAGCAGCCAGGCCACCGCCGCCTGGCCGATGACACCCCACAGTTCCGTGAGGCTGTCGACGTCGAACGGCACCGGGCCTTCCTCTACGGCGTGGCCGAGGGCGGCGAAGCGCGCGGCGGCCGCGGCGCAGGCGGCGGCGATCGCGGGATCGACCGGATTGTCGCCGAACCGCGGCACATAGAGGATCCGCAGGGGAGGCGGCGGCGAGAGATCGACGGGCGACAGCGGCGCGGCCCAGCGCGACAGCGGGTCGCGGACGTCCGCGCCCGACATGTGCGCGGTGAGCAGGGCTGCGTCGGCCACCGTGCGGGTCAGCGGACCGATCACCTCGCAATCGAGCAGGATTTGCGGAAGGCTGTCGCAGCGCGCGACGAGGCCGATGCTCGGCTTCAGGCCGACGAGGCCGGTGTGCGAGGCGGGGCGGCGGATCGAGCCGCCGCCGTCGGTGCCGAGCGCCACCGGCCCCATCCCCGATGCCACTGCCGCGACGCCGCCGCCGCTGGAGCCGCCGGGGGTGAGGTCGGTGTTCCAGGGGTTGCGTGTCGGGCCGAAGACGCGGTTGTCGGTGTAGCCCTGGAGCGTGAACTCGGGGACGTTGGTCTTGCCGAGCACCACCATGCCGGCGGCGCGCAGGCGTGCGACGGGCAGTTCGTCCGCTTCGGGCACGTGGTCGCGGTACAGGTTGCTGCCCCAGACGGCGGGCAGGCCGGCGACCAGGATGTTGTCCTTTACCGTCAGGGGGATGCCGTCGAGCGGGCCCAACGGCGCACCGGCGGCATGGCGCGCCGCGCTGGCCGCCGCCGCGGCGCGCGCACCGTCCGCATCGAGGGCGACGATGGCGTTGAGGGCCGGATTGACCGCCTCGATGCGGGCCAGCACGGACTCGACGAGGTCGACGGGGGACAGTTCGCGGCGGGCCAGAAGCGCGGAAGCTTCGGCCGCGGAGAGGCGCCAGGGATCGGCGCTGGAGGTCATGGCGAGCAGTTCCGTCACATGTGCGAGGGCAGCCACGTGGCCAGCCCGGGGAAGGCGATCAGCAGGCCGGTGAACACCAGCATGATCGCGACATAGGGCACGACCCCGCGGATCACGTCGCCGATGGCGCCGCGATCCTGGCGCACGCCCTGGACGACGTAGAGGTTCATGCCGACCGGCGGCGTGATCATGGCGATCTCGCTCATCAGCACGACGAAGATGCCGAACCAGAGCGGATCGATGCCCATGTGGGTCACGATCGGGTAGGCGATCGGAATCGTCGCCACCTGCATCGACAGCACTTCCATGAAGCAGCCGAGGATCAGGTAGAAGACCACCATGGCGAGCAGCAGTTCGGTCGCCGAGATGCCGAGCCCGCCGATCCACTGGGTCATGATCTGCGCCACGCCCAGCAGGCTGAGCGTCACGTTCAGGATGAAGGAGCCGACGATGATCAGGATGATCATGCCGGTCAACTCGGCGGTGCGGATGAAGGCGTGGGCCAGGATCGTCCAGCTGAGGCGGCGGCCGGCGGCGGCGAAGAACAGGGCGGCGACGACGCCGAGGGCGGCCGATTCCGTCGGCGTGGCGATGCCGAAATAGATGCTGCCCATGACGACGCCGAAGATGATCATCGGCGGGATCAGGAAGCGCAGCTGGGCCAGCTTCTCGCGCAGCGGCACGTCCACCTCGACCGGCGTGCCGTGGCTCAGCATGTTCGAGACGAGGATGTAGACCATGAAGGACAGGGTCAGCAGGACGCCCGGCACGATGCCGGCGATGAAGAGCTGGCCGATCGAGTTGTTGGTGATCGAGCCGTAGACCAGCAGCGCCACGCTGGGCGGGATCAGGATGCCGAGCGTGCCGCCGGCGGCGAGGGAGCCGAGGGCCTGCGGCTTCGGGTAGCCGCGCGCGTCGAGGGCCGGCAGGGCCACGGTGCCGATGGTGGCCGCCGTCGCGACCGACGATCCCGAGGTGGCGGCGAACATGGCGCAGGCGCCGATGTTGGTGTGGATCAGGCCGCCCGGCAGCCGGTTCAGCCAGACGGCGAGCGCGCCGTACATGCGGTCGGCGATGCCGCCGCGCAGCAGCAGCTCGCCCATCAGGATGAAGAGCGGGATGGCGGTCAGGATGTTCTCGTTCTGCGCGCCCCAGACGACGGGGCCGGCCGAGGCGATGATCGGCCAGCCGAAGGCCATCATGCCGCCGGCGACGCCGATCAGCACCATGACGACCGCGACCGGCATGCCGAGAACCAGCAGGCCGAGCATGGCGAGGAAGGCGATGGTGACTTCGGTAATGCCCATGATCGTGCCCGCTCAGCGCTGCTTCAGGTCGTCGAGTTCCTCGCGGAGCTCGTCTTCGACGGTGTGGGGGCCGAACTCGCGGTTGACCGCCGCGATGCGGCCGCGCAGCAGCAGGACGGTCGCCCGCAGCGCCATCGCGACGGCGAGCAGGGCGAAGGCGGCGAGGGCGGCGTACCAGGCGCCCTGCGGATAGACGAGCGGCGTCGCCCAGGGCGTCGCGGCGGTGCTGTTGTATTCCATCGTGTCGGCGACGACCGTCCAGCAGACATAGACGAGCAGCAGGCCGAACGCGGCGAGCAGCATGGCGGCGGCCCAGTTGAGGACCGCCTGGACGGCGGCCGGCAGGCGCATGTGCACGAGGTCGATGCGGATGTGCGCGCGGCCGACGAGCGCCACGGAGAAGGCGAGGGCGGAACCGATGGCCAGGGTGTAGCCGCCGAGCTCGTCGGCGCCCTGGAAGGAGAAGTTGAACAGCTTGCGGGTGACGGTCTCGGTCGCGACCAGGAAGGCGAGCCCGACGAGCATCAGCCCGAACAGCACGCCGATCGCGTTGGTGACGCTTTTCATCTGCCTGTCATGCCCGGCGCCCGCGGGCGCCGCTTTAAGGAGGAGCGGCCGTTCACCGGAACGGCCGCGGGAGGGACCGGGAGCGCCGTGACGCTCCCGGAGGGGTCATGCCGTCACTTCATCCCGACGACGTCGCCGATCAGCGACTTCCACTTGTCGCCGCAGCCCGGATAGCTCTGGTCGCAGACGGTGGACCATGCGGGATAGGAGATGGTCGGCACTGCCGACTGCACGAGCTTCAGGTCGGCCTCGGTCACCGGGACCTTCTTCATGTCGAATTTCTTGACGGTGGTGCAGGGATCCTCGCCGACGTTGCAGCGCACCGCGTCGTCGAACAGCTCCTCGGAATAGGTCCAGATCTCCTTGATCAGGCCGTCGAAGGCGCCCTGCAGCTTCGCCTGCTGCTCTGGCGTGAACTTCTTCCAGGTGTCCAGATTGATGCCGTAGGCGTTGAAGGCGACCTGGAAGCCGATCGGCATGAAGTAGGCGGTGACCTCCGGCCAGCCGGCGGAATTGGCCGAGCTGGGGCCGGTGATGGCGCAGTCGACGACGCCGCGCGACAGCGCCTGCTGCACTTCGCCGAAGCCGAGGGGTACGGGCGTGCCGCCGATCGACTCGATAAACTGGGCGAGGCTCTGGTCGTAGACGCGGACCTTCTTGCCCTTCAGGTCGGCGAGGCCGGAGATCTGGGGCTTGCAGAACAGCACCTGCGGGCCGAACGGCCAGAGGCCGAGCAGCTTGGCGTTGAACCGCTCCTGCAGGCGCGCGTCGAAAGCGTCCTTGTAGCGCTCGTAGACCTTCTCGGCGGTGTCGTAGTTCGGGTTCAGGCCGACGAGGTCGGCGCCCAGGAAGAAGGGCTCGTCGCGCGAGACGGCGGCGACGCGCAGCGAGACGATGTCGAACAGGCCCGCCTTCAGGACACGCAGGCCCTCGGCGTCCTTGATGCCGGTGACGTCCATCGGCTTGTAGTCGACGGCGATCGGCAGGCCGGTCGTCGCTTCCAGCTTCTCGAAGAACGGCTGTTCCTTGTTCTTCTGGATGAGGCCGGTGGCGAGCAGGTTGCCGGCGACGTTGAGCTTGATCTTGTCCGCCGCGAGGGCCGGGGCGGCCAGCAGCGCCGTCGAGACGGCGGCGGCGAGGACGGTGCGGAACATGAGGCGGGAGACTCCTTCGAGGGCGTATCGATGCCCCAGTGTAGCAAGCCGTGCGCCATGACTACGATAGAGGCAAAAGGCTGCTCAGCCGACGATCCTCATGACCCGCGGACGGGCTTTTGCACGTCGAGTAGTCGTTTGCCGAAAAGATAGCCGTTCAGGCGGCGGGCGTCGCCGTCAGTAGTCCCACTCCATCTTTAGGCCGACATTGCTGTTGCCGTCCGGGGTGACCTTGCTCTCCACGGACACGTTCGGAAAGATCTCGGCCTCGACCGACACCGCACTGGAGCCGGCGGTCGTGCCCTGTTCGACGCCGACGAAGACGTCCTTGGCGATGTAGCGGCCGGCCTGGATCGTCGGTCCGCCCTCCCCGGTGCCGCCGACGCGCAGCACGTCGACGCCGAGCGCGGACCGCGCGAAGTCCATGATGCCCCCGCCGCCGCCGCTCGTGAGCTGCGCCACGGCGCCGGCCAGCTGGACCGCCTCGAACGCCGTCAGCTGCGCGGTGGTCTTGCCGAACAGGATCAGCGCCAGGACCTCGTCCTGCGGCCGCGGCGGGTTGGAGGTGAACTGGATCTCCGGCGATGCCGCCGTGCCGCCGACCTTGACGATCGCCTGCAGGTCCTCGATCTCCGCCGCCGCGCTCACGTCGAGGTTGGCGACGATCTGGTTGCGGGTGTCCTGGGTGATCCCGATCGAGCTCGGCTGCAGCGTGAAGTCCCGGGTGAGGAAGTCCAGATTGCCGCGCACAGAGTTGATCTCGCCGCGGATGACCGGCTGGCTCGCCGTGCCGCCGATCTTCACCGAGCCGGACCATTCGGAGTCCAGCCCGCGGCCGCGCACGAACACGCGCCGCGGCATCGACACCGCGATGTCGAGCTGCACGTCCGGTGCGTCGACGCTGGGCGTCTGCGGCTCGAGGTCGGGCTCCGGAGGCTTTCGGCCGCCGCCGCGCTCGGTCACCTCCAGATTGACGACGCTAGGGGGGAGGTTGTCGACGAGCCGGATCTCGACGGTGTCCGTGGTGATCGTGCCGGCGGCCCGGGCACTGTCGGGCGTACGGCGGAAGGTGAGGTCGGCATCGATCGCGGCGGTGACGTCGTCGCGTCGGACGACGACCGCATCGTTCGCCTGGAGCCTGACGTCGATGTTCGAGCCGTCGGTCATGGCATAGCCGGAACCGGAGATCCGGCCGCCGGCACCGTCCGTCGCGGAGAGTTCGCTGATGGTGATGCGATCGCCGCGCGCTTCCGCCCGCAGGGAGAGATTGTCGAGCAGGGTGCCGGTCATGAGGTTCTCGTACTCCCCGTCCCGCAGGCTCACCGTGCCGGAGGCGCGCGGTGCGCCGACGGTTCCCGTCACGCCCAGGTCGATGTCGGCACGACCGCGCAACTGGTGCCCGTCGAGCGGCAGCAGCAGGAAGAGCGGCGCGATCTGGCCGTTCCACCGCAGGGAAGCCTGCAGCGGTCCGTCCTGCGGAACGAAGGGCACCATCGCCTGCGCGTCCATGCGCAGCGGCACCGCCGCCGTGATCGCGATGGGCGGTCCGTCGAAGCCGCTGATGCGCGCCGTCGTGTCCAGCGTGCCGTCGCGCCAGTCGGCCTCGATGCGCGCGTCGATCGGCGGCAGCTCGTTCGCACCGCCGTAGCGCACGTCCGTGAAGTCGAACGCGGCGGTGCCGCGCGGCGCGGCGGCCGAGCCGGACAGGCTGACACGGCCCGAGACCCGGCCCTGCACGTCGGTATCGGGGGAGGCGAGGCGGGCGAGCGCCAGCGGCAGGGCGTTTACCTGCAGGGTGCCCTCGAATCGGTCGGCCCGCATCGTCGCATCGGCGGTGAGCGAGCCTGAGGCGAGGGCGAGGTTCAGGTCGTCGACTTCGATGCCGCCCGGTGCCGCGACGATGCGTGCGGGCCGACGCAGGCGCAGGCGCTCGTTGCGCAGCGTCCCCGTCAGCCGGTCGAGCCGGACGGTCGCGGCGCCCTCCGCATATCCCGCGTTGCCGGCGGCCTCGATGCGGAAGGGCACGGTCGCCTCGCCGTTGGTGGCGAGTTCGAAGTCGGCGCCCGACTGCGCGCCGCGGGCACGCAGGGTCAGGCGGTCGACCCTGCTGCCGCCGGCGTTCAGCCCGGACAGTGTCAGCGTCATGTTGCCCCGGGGCGTCTCCGCCAGAACCGCCTTGGCCTCCAGATCGACGCTGGCGACCTGCAGCGGCTCGCCGCCGCCCTGGAGCCGGAAACGCGACAGTTCGACGTCGGCGTCGGCCGCCTGCGCGCCGTTCTCGCCCGAAAGCTCGATCGAGAGGTTCAAGGCGCCCGATCCGTCCATGCCGCCGAGGGCGAGCAGCGGCGCGATGTCCTGGAAGCGGCCGGCGATGGTGCCCTGTGCCGGCGCGCCGTTCAGCGGTGCGGTCACCTGGCCCGCCAGGCTGCCGCCCGGCGCGCCGATCCTGAGATTGTCCAGCCTCACCGCGGTGTCGCTCTTGGCGAAGTCGGTCGCGAGGGTCACGGCGCCTTGGGGCGGCGCCGCGCGGAAGGAGAGGCTGCCCTTCGCGGCGCCCGCGACGTCCTCGGCACGCACCTCCGCACGCACCGCGCCCAGCCCCTGCCCGGCGACGCCGACGTCCTTGCCGTCGAGCGTGGCGACGACCGTCGGACTGGCGACGGGACCGGTCGCGCGGCCGGTCAGTTCCGCCGTACCGGCGAGGTCGGTGCCGGTGATGGGGGTCAGCGCCGCCAGTTGCGGCACGGCGACCCGATAGCCGATGTCGAGCGTGTCGAACGCCGACGCGATCGTGCCTTCGACCTTCACCTCGGCCGCCGCCGTGGCCAGCGTCGCGTCGACGCGATGGTTGCTGTCGGCGGCCGTCTGCACCTTCGCCTGCAGGGTTGCGGTTTCGCCCGCGAGCGCCGCGGCCGCCGGGACCGTCGGCAGCTGGAGGTTTCGCACGGTGCCGTCGACCGTGGCGTCGACCGACTGCCCGCCGGCGGCCACCGTCGCATCGACCGTCACCTGCGCCGCACCGGCGACCGGCATGCCGGCGAGCACCGACAGGGGCGCTAGGCTGGGCGCGTCGAGCGCCAGCTTCGCCTCGAGGCCGAGGGGTTCGAGCGTTGCGACGGCCGATCCCTCAGCCTTGGCCAGCGCGTGGGACAGCGCCAGCCGCTCGATGGTGACCCGGCTCGCCTCCATGTCGGCCGTGCCGGCGACGTTGAGGAACATCGGACCGGCAGCCTCGGGCGCCTGGGCGGGAACCAGCCGGGTCGCGAGCGCCACGGCGCGGAAGGAGACGGCGAGGCCGTCGCTCAGCGGCTTCTGCGGCTCCGCCTCGATCGTGGCGGTCAGGCCCGCGACCGTCGCGGCGGGAAGCGTCACCCGCCCCGCCTCGGCCTCCAGATGAAGGCGCGGACGATCGAAGCTGCCGGTGACGTGAGCCTGCAGGGCGACCTCTTCGGCCGACACCTCCGGCGCATAGAGCGCGATCAGTTCGGGCTGCTTCAGCCCGACGCCGACCTGCATGTCCAGCGTCCCGGCGTCGAGGACCGCCGTTCCCTCGGCCGTCAGGGAGACCGCATCGGACGCGGCCGACAGGCGCTGCAGCGTCACCGTCTGGCCTGCGAGGGCGGCTGCGAGATCGATTCCGAAGCCGCCCGAAACGGCCGCGCGATGCGGTTCCGGCACCAACGGGGCGACACGCGCCTTGCCGGTCAGGGCGAAGCCGATGTTCTCGGGGGAATAGGCGACGCGATATTCGAGATCGGCGCCCAGGTCGTCGCCCATGGCGGCGGTCAGCGTACCGGCGACCTGCTCGATCGGACCGCCGCCGGTGAGGCGAACGGTGACCGGCGGCAGGCCGGGCACGGCCAGCGTGCGGGCGATCAGGCCGCCCTCCGGTTCGGTCAGCACCGCTTCCAGGTCGATGGTCCGGTCACCGGGCTCCATCGTGGCGTTCAGCACGAGCTTGCCGGCGCTGCCGTCGGTGCGTTCCACGACCAGGTCGGTGCGGATCTCGCCGGCCTCGGCCGCCGCCAGCTGGCCTTCGGCGCGCAGCGTCACCGGCATCCCCGCCACCGGCTCGTCGAGGCGGACGCCGTCGACCTTGAGCCGGCGGACGACGATGTCGACGGGCACCGAGGGCAGCGTGAAATCGGTCGGCTGTTCCTCGGCCGGCGGCGGGCCGCCGGCGGGAAGGCGGCGCACATGCGCCCCGTCCACGTCGATCAGGTCGACCGCGACCCGGCCGGCGAACAGCGCCAGCGGGTCCCAGTTCAGGCGCGCGCGCTCCAGCGTGAGCCATACGCCGTCGGCATCGGCGATCTGAAGATCGCGCACGCCGATGCTGCCGGGCAGGGGGCCGTCGATGGCGCCGATGCGCAGCTCCATCTGGCCGGGCGTCGAGGCGGCGTCGCTGATCGTCGCGGCCAGCCAGTCGCGTCCGGCCTCGGTGCGGAGCACGGCGAAGACCGCGAGCACGGCGACGACGACGAGCGCGAGGAACCCGCCCAGCGTGTAGAGGATGACGCGTACGGCTTTGCGCATACCGATCAGAAGGCCTGTCCGATGCTCACGTAGAACTGGAAGAAATCGTCGGAATCGCGGCCGTTCAGCGGGAAGGCCACGTCGAGTCGGATCGGCCCCAGCGCCGTGTAGTAGCGCCCGCCCAGGCCGGCGGCCCAGAGCAGGTCGCTGAAATTGGTCGGATAGGGGTCGTCGAAGACGGAGCCGCCGTCGATGAAGGGGACGATGCCGATGCTCTCGGTGATCTTGATGCGCATCTCGGCGCCGATCTCGATCAGCGAGCGGCCGCCCACCGGATCGTCGTCGTCGTCGAGCGGACCCGCGGCCTGGAACGCGTAGCCGCGCACCGAGCCGCCGCCGCCGGCGTAGAAGCGCTTGGTCGCGGGGATGTCCTCGGTGCCGGCGCCGACGAGGCTGCCCAGCTTGGCGCGGCCGGCGGCGACGAAGCGGCCCTCCTCGTCGATGCGGTAATAGCTCGAGCCGCCGATCGTCGCGGCCAGGAAGGCGAGGTCGCGCTCGCCGGTCCCGACATAGGGCGTCACGGTGAAGGCGAGCCTGGAGCCGCGGGTCGGGTCGAGCAGGCTGTCCGTGGTATCGCGCGCGAGGCTGGCGGGCAGGCTGGCGAGCAGGAACTTCTCCTTCTCGCCGTCGTCGTCGATGATCGAGTATTCGAGGCCGGTCGCCACCGTGCCCGTCCAGACGCCGCCCCACTTCCGGCTGGCGCCGATCGAGCTGTTGATCGTCATCTCGTCATAGGCGTCGTAGGTCGTCCGCTTCGCCTCGGCGTCGGCGAGCAGATCCTGGTCGAGCCGCCGCCAGTTCGGCTTGCGGAAGGAGGCCGCCACCCCCTGTTCCAGCTCAGCGACGGTGCCGGTGAAGCGGAGCTTCTCGTTGCGGCCGGAGAGGTTGCGGTGCTCCCAATACACCTCGGCCGCGGCGCCCTCGGACGATCCATAGGTCAGGCTGCCGCCGATCGTCCGCGGCGCGCGTTCGCTCAGCCGCACCGTCAGCGGCAGCTGCCCGTCCGGGCCGGCCTCGTCCGCGCGATCGATGGCGACGCTCTCGAACAGGCCGGTGCCGGCGAGGCGCGTGCGCGCCGTCTCGACCTGGCGCTGGTCCCAGGTCGAGCCCCTGCGCAGGTCGACGAGGCGCTGGACATAGCCCTCCTCTGTGCGGTTCAGTCCCTGGACCTTGACCTGGCCGTAGCTCGCCCGGGTGCCCGGATCGATCTTCAGGGTGACCAGCAACGCCTTCTTGTCGTGGTCGACGATGGCCTCGCGGTCGGTGACCTCTGCGAGCGGGTAGCCGGTCTCGCCGAGCCGCGTGAGCAGTCGCGCCTGGGCGTCCACCACCTTGGACGACTCCGCCGGCGTGCCCAGTTCGATTCCGATGTCCGCCGGTTCCTTCGGCACGCCGTCCGGCGCGCCTCCCTTGTAGTCCAGGGCGTAGCGGTCCAGCCGGTACTGCGGGCCCGGCGTCACGTCGATGTCGATGTCGACGGGCCTCGCCTTGTCGTCGATGTCGATGGCGATCTTCGACGCGTAGTACCCGCGCGAGCGCAGCACGCGCTCGAAGGTCGCGACGTCGCCCTCGGCGCGCGCGCGCAGACGGGCCATGGTGAGGGGCGGATTGTCCTTCAGGGTGATCAACTCGGCGGACTCCCGCAGGAGCCCGTCCAGATCGCCTTCCACGCCGTCGATGTCCACGTCGTACGGGATTGCCCGTCCCGCGGGCTCCTGGACCGAGGCGGCGGCCGACGGGGGCGGTTCGTCGGCACCGGTGCTGCAGCCGGAGACGACGAGGGACGAGACGGCAACGGCCCGGGCGACCGAGATCCACCTTCCCCGTACCGTGCCCGGTTCCAGGTCCGGCGCGTTTCCGGCTCCGCCGGCCTTTCTCATGCAACCACCTCGTCTCACCTTCAACTTGCGACTTCCCGTAGGATCGCCGGAGACGAGAATCTGCCGGACCGTTCCCGGGGGCAACACCACATCAACATGCCCGGTTCCGGGTGTTTGCGACTTTGGGGAGATGGAGCGCGATGAGCCGGGCACAAGCCTCTAGGACCGGACGCCTATTCCACCGACGGCGGAGCATCCCCGGCTCGGCGCCCGGAACGCTCGCCGCCGCGCCGGACGCGCGCCCCCCTGCGATCCGGATCATCGCCTACGGGCCCGACGGCGTGATCGACCGCGAGCATGCCGATCCCGACGAGATCGCAGCGCTGCGCGCGCAATGGCCGGTGATCTGGGTCGACGTCGACGGCCTGGGCGATGTGGCGCTGCTGCGCCGGCTCGGAGCCGAGTTCGGGCTGCATCCGCTGGCGCTGGAGGACGTGCTGAGCACGCACCAGCGGCCGAAGGTGGAAAGCTACGGCGACCACCTGTTCATCGTCACGCAGATGGCGGAGACGGTCCGGCCTTTCGTCGCTGAGCAATTGTCGCTCTTCCTGGGCACAGGCTTCGTGCTCTCGTTCCAGGAACGGCCGGGCGACTGCTTCGACCCGATCCGCCAGCGCATCCAGGGCAGTTCCGGCCGTTTTCGGGCGAACGGCGCGGATTATCTGGCCTATGCGCTGCTCGACGCGATGATCGACGGGTTCTTTCCCGTGCTGGAGACCCACGGCGAGGTCGTCGAGGCGCTCGAAGACCGCGCGATACGCGAGCCGTCGGGCGAGATCGTTGGGGAAGTGCATGCAGTCAAGCGCGACCTGCTGCTGGTGCGCCGCACCCTCTGGCCGCAACGCGAGATGATCGGTGCGCTGCTGCGCGACGAGATGCCGCCGGTGACGGCACAGACGCGGGTCTACCTGCGCGACTGCTACGACCATCTCGTCCAGCTGATCGACATGACCGAGGTCTATCGCGAGGTCAGCAGCAGCCTGTTCGACCTGCACATGATGGCGGTGAGCAACCGGATGAACGAGGTGATGAAGGTCCTGACCATCATCGCGACGATCTTCATCCCGCTCGGCTTCATCGCCAGCGTCTACGGCATGAACTTCGAGACCTCCGAGTCGCCCTGGAACATGCCGGAGTTGCGGTGGTACTTTGGTTATCCCTTCGCGCTCGGCCTCATGACGGCGGTCGCGTTCGCTTTCCTCCTCGTGTTCTGGCGCAAGGGCTGGCTGCGGCGGGAGACGCGGATCGACGGGCGCAGGCGGGGACGCCGGTAGCCGCCGGATTGCCCGGAACGCGGCAGGCGAGGATGCGTTTCGGTTCAGTGCACTGATCGGATGAGGACGCGATGAGCATCAAGAAGATACTGGTTCCGCTGACGGGGCAGGTGCCGTCGCGCGACGTGCTGGTCGCGGGGCTCGATCTCGCGACGCAGTTTGAGGCGTCGCTCGCGGTCGCGCACATCCACCAAGACCCCACCATGTCGATCGCCTATGCCGGGGCGGGCGCCGCCGGCGCCGGATCCGGCGCCGGAATGGAGATGATCCTCGAGGCGGCCGAGGCGGAGGCGCAGGAGCGCGAGCGGCGCGCGCGCGCCCTGTTCGACGAGGTCGCGGCCGGCCGCAGCGATGCGACCCTCGACGTGACCACCGGCTCGGAGGCCGACATTCTCGCGGCGCGGGCACGGCTCGCCGACCTGGTCCTGTTCCCCCGGCCGGGCGAGGGCGTCTCCTCCTCCACCGAGCGCGACATCGAGGCGGTGCTGTTCGAATCCGGCCGGCCCGTCTATCTCGTGCCGCCCGAGACGGCGACGAAGCCCGAGCACCGCGGCACGGTGATCGTCGCGTGGAACGACAGCCCGGAGGCGGCGCGGGCGCTGAAGGCGGCGATGCCGTTCCTGCGCGGCGCGCAGCGGACGATCATTCTCGCCGTCGGCGAGGGCGAGCCGGTCGGGGTGCGCGACTATCTCGCCGCGCACGGCCTGTCGGCCGAGGCCCTGACGGTCAAGTCCGAGTCGGGCGGCCTGTTCGACGACCCCACCGGCTCGCTCATCCTCGAGACCTGCAAGGAGCAGGGGGCCGGCCTGCTGGTGATGGGCGCCTTTACGCACATGCGCATCCGCCAGATGGTCATCGCCGGTGCGACGCGGACGGTGATGGCGCAGTCGCCCATTCCGGTCCTGATGATGCACTGAGCTCCGCGCCCGTGTCCCGGGCCTCCGGCAGCACGAGGTCGGCGATCACCGGCAGGTGGTCCGAAGCGCGCCTCGCATGGCGGAGCGTCCGGGGGGCGAGCAGCTGCAGCTCGCTCGAGGCGTAGATCCTGTCGAGCGTCAGCAGCGGCAGACGGGCCGGAAACGTGCGGATGTCCGTCACCACCGGCAGCCTGGGGATCAGCCGCCGGTACACCGTCCCGTAGGGCAGCCAGTCGTTGAAGTCGCCGAGCACGACGGTGGGCACGTCCACCCGCGGCCCGAGTGCCTGATCCAGGCGTTCCGCCTGAAAGCGCCGCTCGCGCAGGGACAGGCCAAGATGCGTGGCCAGCACGCGCAGTCGCGAGCCGGCGGCTGCCACGGTCACGTCGATGACGCGGCGCGGCTCGCGCCGGCGCCACGAGACGTCGTGGGTCGTGTGCTCGAACAGCGGCAGGCGGCTGAACAGCGCCTGGCCGTATTCGCCGTCGGGCTCGACCAGGGTATAGGCTTCGGCCCGGTGCTCGCCCACCGCGTCGGCGAGAAGCGCCACGAGTGCCTCGCCGCCGGCGCCGGTGCAGCGCGTGTCGACCTCCTGCACCGCGAGCACGTCCGGCCCGATCTCGTCGATCAGTGCGACGATCCTGTCGGCGTCCCGCAGCCCGTCCGATCCCGCGCAGCCGTGGATGTTCCAGCTCATCAGCCGGATCGTACGCAAACCCTTGTCCGTCAACGATTCGATCTCTCGTAGCGGGAGACGACGCGCTGCAGACCAAAGGACACGGTCAGCCAGACGAGCGCCAGTCCGAGGAGCATCAGCGTGTCCTCGATCGACGGGTCGGTCAGCACCTCGTACGCCTGCCGTCCGAGCGGCGCGATGACGAGGAGCCCCGGCGTGAGGCCGAGCATCGTGCCGATCGTGTAGTCGCGCAGCCGGATGCGGCTGGCGCCGGCCAGCAGGTTGATCACCGTGAAGGGAGCGATCGGAACCATTCGGATCGCGGCGACGGCCAGGATGCCCTTGTCCTTGATGCGCCGGCTGATGCGGGTGAAGCGGCGGCCGAGGAGGCTTTCGATGAGCCCCGCACCGACGAGCGCGCCCACGCCGTAGGTGACGAGGGCGCTGGCGAGCGCGCCGGTCGCCGCATAGGCGAGCCCCAGCCATGCACCGAAGGTCACGGCGGTGACGGCGATCGCGATCATGACCGGAAACGCGACCAGGCCGGAGACGACGAAGCCGAGAATCACGTAGGCCGGCGCCAGCGGATCGGACGCGATCGTGGCGACGGCGCGCTCGACCGTCGCGAAATCGGCATATTCGCGGAGCGGCGTCACCTGCCAGACCAGGACCAGGGCGGCGACCGCCGCGGCGATCAGGGTGAGCCGGGCGATGCCCGAAAGGTTGCGCCGTACCGGGCGCCGTTCGGCCATCATGTCGACGAAGACCTCCGGGTCGATGGGGCGTTCGGGATCGGCGACCGCCGCCATGGCCGCGGCGGCGTCGCGATCCTCGATCTCGCCGTCCTTCAAGGGGGCGAGGCGGTGCGGCCCGCCGTTGAGGCGGTCGATCGCGCCGAAAAGGGACCCCGTATCGGCCACCGCCTGCGTCACCGTGGCGCCCTCGGCGCCCAGATGCTCGCCGAGCAGTGCGTCGCGCACGTCCCGGATCGCCTTGCGATGTCGCTCCTCCGTGCCGTGGACGATCAGGTCGCATTCCGTGTCGGTGCCGAGGGAGCGGTTGTTGAGGTTGGCCGAGCCCACCCGCAGGAAGGTGTCGTCGACGATCATGATCTTGGCGTGGACCATGACGGCGGCGCGTTCGCCGTCTTCCTCGACCAGCGGGGTGAGCAGCCGGATGCGATCCGACACGCCGGCGCGCTCGAGCACCTGGACGAAGCCGATCCGTCCCGTGCGCATCGTCTTCGATTCCAGCCAAGACTGATACTGCTGGGGGGCGACGATGAGCACTTCCAGTTCGGGGCGCTCCCGGATCCGCGCCGCGATCGCCTTCGCCAGTTTCGGCGCGGTGACGAACTGGTTCTCGATGTAGAGCGTGCGTTCCGCCCGCGCGATCATGCCGAGGAACCACCGCTCGACCTCGCGGACCTCGCTCTCGCCCTGGAAGGCCGGCAGTGTGCGGGCGATCGAGACCTGGCAGTCTCGGAAATCCGGCGCCACGTCCGCGGGCCAGGGCGACGTCGCGGGGGCGGGCTGTGCCTGCAGGGTCTCGCAGCGGGCGGCGCGCCAGCGTTTGCGGACGAGATCGCCGATCGCGCGTGCGGCCGGCCCCTCGACCATCATCTGGACGTCGTGAAACGGGCGGTAGGGCTTGCCGGCCGGATCGACGCGGCGCGGCTCCTTCACCCGGTGCGCCGGCGTGTCCCAGCGACGGATGGCGAGGTCGATGCCGCCGCTGAACGCGACCGCGTCGTCGATCAGGACGATCTTCTGGTGATGCGACGCGCCGAGCGGCACGCAGTCGTCGAAGCAGAAGGTGATCTGGCGCGGCGTGCTCCAGCCCAGCGTGTAGCTCGCCATCGCCTCGCGCTCGGCCGTGAACAGCACCGAATAGTCCCACAGCAGCAGGCGGACCCTCAGCTTCGGGCGGCGCTTCACCAGCGCGCTGAGGAACGCGCTCAGTTCGCGCGGCAGGGCGTCGTCGGGCTCGCCGCTCTCGCCGACCAGCGGGGTGCGGCTGTCGATGTCCCAGCCGACGATCGCCACCTCCCGCTCCGCCGCCAGCAGCGCCTTGCGCAGCACGCCGAAATAGGTGGCGGCGTCGCGCAGGACCGTCGCCCGGGTCGCCGTCTCGGTGCGCCATGCGTCCAGCGGGGGCGGTGCCGCCTCGGCCGTCCGGGGATCGCGTGGATTCACGTGGCTGGTCACTCCGGGGAAAAGGGAACAGGGACATAACGCTGGGCGGCGACCCCGGTTCGGGACCGGGTGCCGGGGCCTCCAGGGCCACCGGCCTCAGCGGCAGGCGTTCCAGCGGCCGCGGTCGAAGTGGAAGTGGTCGCGGTGCGCCGCGTTGTAGTCAGGACCCAGCACACCGCGGAAGAAGCGGCAGGCGCCGTCACGGACATCGGCCAGGAACGCCGCCTTGTCGCCATCGGGGCCGTTCCAGTCACGCTGCAAAGAGACGGTCGTACCGTCGTCGAGGGTGAAGCCGGCGATGTCGATCGCGTTCGCCGTGGCGTGCTGGCTGCGGCGTCCCGAGCTCCGGCCGTAGACATTGCGGCAGGCGTAGGTCCCGTAGTGGCGCGCGGTGCTGACGCGGCTGCCGAAATGCCGCTCCGCCGCAGGCTGCAGCGCGTGCCGCTCGAACAGGGCCCAGGAGACGACGAGCGGGCAGGTGGCGGTCACGCTGCCGGAGATCGTCAGGCCGCGGCCGGCGCGTCCGGCATTCTCGAAGCCGCAGCCCGGCCCGGTGCTGCGGTCGGGCACCGGTTCGAAGCCGAGTCCGGCGGCATGCAGCACGGCACGGCAGGCGACGCCGTCGCTGCCGAGCCGCGCCAGCTTGATGCCGGTCAGCATGTTCGGCGCATCGGCGATGTCGAGCGGCGTCCAGGGCAGCCAGCGCGGCGGCACGGTCGGCCAGTAGGGCCAGGTCACTGCCGCCGCGACGACGATCGCGAAGAGCGTGGCGGCGAGGATCCGTGGCCGGCGTCCGGGTCGGGTGTCGGTCAAACGGCAATCGACGGAAAAATCGGGAAAAGGGGGCTGCTGCCGGTGTGTTCTCCGGCGCTGCATCGCTACATAGCCCGCATCCGGCCGGTATCCACCCGCCTTGGGGTGCGCTCGGGGCTTATGTTCGGGGCTTTCCGGCGGGCCCCTGCGACGCTATGACGTGTCGGCCAGCCAGCGAGGAACCATGCCGAAAGTCACTTTCATCTACCCGGATGGGCGCAAGCGTGACGTCGAACCGCAGTCCGGCCTGACGATCCTGGAGATCGCGCGCAAGTTCGACATCGACATCGAGGGCGCCTGCGAGGGCTCGCTCGCCTGCTCGACCTGCCATGTCATCGTGGATCCCGAATGGTCGGAGCGGCTCGACGAGCCGAGCGAGGACGAGGAGGACATGCTCGACCTCGCCTTCGGCCTGACGCCGACCTCGCGTCTCGGGTGCCAGATCACCGTGACCGACGATCTCGACGGGCTCGTCGTCAGCCTGCCGTCCGAGACCCGCAGCGCGATGGGCTGAGCCGGTGGCCGGCGACGGACTGTTCGAGCGACTGAAGGCGTCCTGCCCGGCGGAGTGGGCGGCGTACACGCGTCACCGCTTCGTCCGGGAACTGGGCGCCGGCACGCTGCCCCAGGCGTGCTTCCGGCACTATCTGGGCCAGGATTACCTGTTCCTGATCCACTTCGCCCGTGCCTATGCGCTCGCGGTCTACAAGGCGGACACGCTGGAGGACATGCGGCGGGCGGCGCGGTCGGTCTCCGTGCTGCTCGACACCGAGATGAGCCTGCACGTGCGCTTCTGCGCCGGCTGGGGCATGACCGAGGCCGAGATGGCCGCGCTGCCGGAGGATCCGGCGACCATCGCCTATACGCGCTTCGTCCTGGAGCGCGGCATGGCGGGCGACCTGCTCGACCTGCACACGGCGCTGGTGCCGTGCGTCATCGGCTACGCCGAGATCGGCGCCTGGCTCGCGGCCGATCCGCAGACCCGGCGGGAGGGCAATCCCTACCTGCCGTGGATCGAGATGTATGCGGGCGAGGACTATCAGGAGGTGGCGCGCGGTGCCGCCGAACAGCTCGACCGGCTGCTGGCGATCCGCGGCGGCGAGGGCCGCTTCGACCTGCTGGCCCGCACCTTTCGGCAGGCGACGGTCGCGGAAATCGCCTTCTGGGAGATGGGCCTGAACCCGGCCCGGTAGCCCGGTGACGGTCTTCTTCACCGCGGACACCCACTTCGGCCATGCCGGCGCGCGCAGCCTATTCAAGCGGCCGTTCGCGAGCGTGCCGGAGATGGACGCCGCGATGGTCGAAGGCTGGAACGAGACGGTCGGACCGAACGACGAGGTCTGGCATCTGGGCGACTTCGCCGTGCGGGTGCCGGCGCCGGAGATGGAGGCGCTGCTGGCGCGCCTCAACGGCATCAAGCATCTGGTCGTCGGCAACAACGACAAGGACGAGGCGCTGCGCCTGCGCGGCTGGACCAGCGTTACCCCCTATGCCGAGATCACCGTGGACGAGGCGCGGCTGGTCCTGTGCCACTACCCGTTCCGGTCGTGGAACGGCATGCACAAGGGCGTCGTCAACCTGCACGGCCACAGCCACGGCCGCCTGAAGGGCCTGCCGCGGCAGATCGACGTCGGCGTCGACTGCTGGAACTTCCGGCCGGTGACGCTGGACGAGATGCGGCCGTCGCGGCGCCGCTGAGGCTGCTCGCCGCGCGACGATCCCGTCCGCACCCCCCGCAGCTTCGCCCGACTTGACCGAGATCAAGAGATCGGAACTTCGGCAGTGCTATAGAGTTCTGGTGCCGCGACCAGACCGCCGACGCTCGCGCACCCGGCCGCCGGATCGGACTGGAGCAGTGAGGGTGACGCGGGGCGGGGGCTCATGCCGGCCCGATCCTGTCCCGCAACGATCGCCGCCGCAGGGCCGCCCGGATTTCCGGGCGGCACGTTTCCGCCGGTTCGGCCACGGCCCGCTAAACTGAAGGAGTGAGGAGATGCATGTGATGCTCAGGAATCTGATGCTCGGGGCAGCGACCCTGGCCCTGACGGCCACCCTGGCCAGTGTGCCGACGGCCGCCCGCGCACAGACTGCGGCGCCCGCGGCCGAGGCGCCGAACGACGCATCCACGGGCCAGGGCGCCATGATGGGCCGTGGCATGATGGGCCAGGGGTGCCCGATGGGCGAGGCCATGGGGCAGGGATGCCCGATGATGGGCCAAGGGATGGGCCAGGGTATGGGTCCCGGCATGGGTCAGGGTGGCATGATGGGCGGTCGCGGCCCCGGCGCGGGGATGGGGCCCCGAGATGGCGGCATGCGCGGCCCGAACATGATGCACCTCATGTTCGCCCTGATGGACGCGGACGGCGACGGGGCGCTGTCGAAGCAGGAGTTCCAGGCGGCGCACGAACGCATCTTCAACGCTGCCGACGGCGACGACGACGGCAATCTGACGATGGAGGAGATGCAGGGCTTCATGCATGGATCGGGAAGGCCGGCGCGGAAGATGCGCGGCCGTTGAGGCGCCTGCACCGGGCATGGTAGTGCGGGTCGCGCTTCCCCGGCGCGGTCCCGTGTTACTCGTGCCTCGGCGCCACGATAGGGTCGAGGCAGCCCGCGCGGCGACGGTGACGAGCGGGTCGCCCGACGGCGCTCTCGGCCGGAGCGGGAAAAAGGCGGAGGATCCGCGCCTCGCGATCCTCCGCCGTCCCGGTTGGGAGCGGCCGCCCTACAGGCGGTCCTTCTGCTCGACCATCTTCCAGTAGGTGTCCTTCTCGACGATCAGGCCGTCCTTGAAGCGATAGATGTCGCAGCCCTGGCAGTTCAGGTCGTCGCCGTCGGCGCTCTTGCCCTTCACGGTCCAGATCGAGATCGCACAGTCGCCAGCGTAGATGTACTCCTTGTGCTCCCAGCGCATGTCGGGGATCACCTTGAACCGGTCCGCCATCGCCTTGCGGATGGTCTCCTTGCCGCGCAGGGCGCGGCCGACGGGCTCCGGCCCGCGGGACAGGTAGAACACGGCGTCGTCGGCGAAGTAGCTGGCGATCCGGTCGGCATCGCGGCTGTTGAACGCCGCCGACACTTCCTTCATGAGCGCTTCGTCCACGGGTCTGCCGGGGATCTTCTGGGACATGCTTAGCCTCCCTTGCGAGCGATTGTGGGCGTCTCGGCTCCCGCCGGGTGATGTGCGAGCCGGTGCGACCGGAGCGTGCGGACGGTAACGCGAATTGGATACAATATGCAATTCTTGACCGGACGCTTCGGCCAGCCTCATATTTCACTCATGCGAGCCCTCCCCCGTACCCCCGCCGACGTGCCCACGATGCCAGACGTGGCATACGCGTGGCTCCGCGACGAAATCCTCGGCGGAGCGATGGAGGAGGGGCAGGCACTGCGCCAGGAAAGCCTGGCGGCGACACTGGGCGTGAGCAGGGTGCCGGTGCGCGAAGCGCTGCGCCGGCTCGAGGTCGAGGGCTTGGTGGTGCAGCGCCCGCGGCGAGGCTACGTGGTCGCCTCGCTCGACCCGGACGAAATCGAGGAGATCTTCGACCTGCGCCGCATGCTGGAGCAACGGGCAGGCTTTCTGGCGACGCAACGGCGCACCGCGCAGGACGTCGCGGAACTGGAAGCGCTGCTGCATCGGATGGACGGCATGGCGATCGCCTCGACCGCCGACATCGACAGTTTCGCCGAGCGAAACCGGGCGTTCCACGACCGGCTCTTCCAGCCCTGCGGCCGCGCCCACCTGCTTCGGATGATGGTCGTTCTGCGAAACAACGTCGAGCGATACATCCGCGTCGGCGCACTCGTCACCGGCAGCGTCGACCAGGTCCAGAACGAGCATGTCGCAATCTTCGAGGCCTTCCGCCGGGGCGACGCCGAGGAGGTGGGGGCGCTCTGCCGGCTCCACTGCGAGCACGCCTGCGAGCGTCTGGTGCGGCGGCTGCGCGGCCGACGCCGGGCGCCGTGACGATCTCGGCCGCTGCCGCGGCCGGTTTCGTGCGTGCCGCCGCTACTCGTGCCGGAGCGCCACGATAGGGTCGAGGCGGGCGGCGCGGCGGGCGGGGAAGAAGCCGAAGATGACGCCGATCGCGGCCGAGAACAGGAAGGCCAGCAGGTTGATGCCTGGGTCGAACACGTAGGGAATGCCCATCAGGCTCGACAGGCCGATGGAGGCGGCGGTGGCGAGGAGGATGCCGGTCACACCGCCGAAGCTGGACAGCACGACAGCTTCGATCAGGAACTGCAGCAGGACCTCGCGCTCCAGGGCGCCGATCGCCAGCCGGGTGCCGATCTCGCGCGTGCGCTCGGTGACCGACACCAGCATGATGTTCATGATGCCGACGCCGCCGACGAGCAGGCTGACAGCCGCCACCGCGCCGAGCAGCGCCGTCAGGATCCGGGTGGTGCCGGTCAGCGTCTCCGAGATCTGGCGCGTGTCCATGACCTGGAAGTCGTCGTCCTCGGTCTCGCCGATCTTGCGCCGTTCGCGCAGAAGGCTGGTCATCCCGGCCTTGGCGCCGTCGATCGAGGCGTCGTCGCGCACCGAGACCATGATGCGGTTGACGTCCTGGCTGCCGGCGAGGCGGCGCTGCACCGTTCGCAGCGGCATGATCACCGTGTCGTCCTGGTCCGAGCCCATCGCGGACTGGCCCTTGGACTTCAGCAGGCCGATGACCTCGCAGGTGAACTGCTTGATCCGGATGTCGGCGCCGACGGGGTTCTGCCGGCCGAAGAGCTTGCTGCGCACGGTCTCGCCGATCACGCAGACCGCGCGGCCGGAGCGTTCCTCGGCGTCGTTGAACGGCCGGCCGGCGGCCAGCTGCCAGTTGCCGGCGGTGAAATAGTCGTCGTTGCTGCCGCTGACGATCGTCGACCAGTTCGCCGCCTGATAGACCGCCGTGGCCGTGGTGGTCACGACGGGGGCCACGGCCGTGACCGCGGGGATCTGATCGCGGATCGCCTCGACGTCCGCATCCTTGAACTTCGCGGCGCTGTCCGATCCGGGACCGAACCGCTGGCCGGGCAGGGCGATCAGCAGGTTGCTGCCCATGCTGGAGATCTGGTCGGATACGGAGCGGGTGGCGCCGTTGCCCAGCGTGACCATCGTCACGACCGCCGCCACGCCGATCACCACGCCGAGCACGGTCAGGAACGACCGCATCAGGTTGCGCCGGATGGCGCGCAGGGCGAGCAGGAGGGCGTTCCAGATCATCGGGCGGCGTCCGCGCGGGAGCGGTCGCTTTCGACCCGGCCGTCGACGAAGCGGATGATGCGCTTCGCATATTCCGCCATGTCGGGCTCGTGCGTGACCATGAGGACGGTGATCCCCCGGTCGCGATTGAGGGCGGTGATCAGTTCCATGATCTCGCGGCTCGTCCGCGAATCGAGATTGCCGGTCGGCTCGTCGGCGAGCAGCACCGTCGGCTCCGTGACGATGGCGCGGGCGATGGCGACGCGCTGCTGCTGCCCGCCGGACAGTTCGGCCGGCGTATGATGCTCCCAGCCCGCCAGCCCGACCTGCGCCAGCGCGGCGCGCGCCGCGGCCTTCCGTGCGGCGCTCGGCGCGCTGCGATAGATCAGCGGCAGTTCGACATTCTCGATGGCGCTGGTGCGGGCGAGCAGGTTGAAGCCCTGGAACACGAATCCCAGGAGGTGGCGGCGCAGCAGCGCGCGCTGGTCGCGCGTCAGTGTCTCGACGCGGATGCCCTGGAACGCGTAGGTGCCGGTGCTCGGCGTATCCAGGCAGCCGATGATGTTCATCGCCGTCGACTTGCCCGATCCGCTCGGCCCCATGACGGCGATGAACTCACCCTGCGCCACCTCCAGGTCGATGCCCTTCAGCGCCTGGAAGGCGGCCTGGCCCTGGCCATAGGTCTTCGTGATGCCGCTGAGCCGGATGATCGGGTGGCCGCCCGTCATCGGCCGCCGGCCTGCTCGGTGATGACGCTGTCGCCGGCCTGGAGATCGCCGCCGACGATCTCGGTCGACCGGCCGTCGCTGGCGCCCGTCCGCACCTGTACCGGCTCTGCCACGCCGCTGCGCAGCACCCAGACACGCTTGCTGCCGTCCTCGGCCGCCGTGACCTGGGAACGGCGCGTGGCGGCCGGCGGGCGCGGCATGAGGGAACCGATCACGCCGCGCCCGCCAGCGGCTGCCGCCGGCTCCGCGGGCGGCTCGAAACGCAGGGCCGCGTTCGGGATCAGGAGGGCGTCGTCCCGCGTCACCGTCGTGATCTCGGCCGTACCGGTCATGCCCGGACGCAGGCTGAGGTCGCTGTTGTCTACCTGAAGGACGGCCGGGTAGGAAATAACGCCGTCGCTGTCCGTCGCGTTGAAGCCGACCCGCGTGATCACCGCCTCGAACCTGCGGTCGGGCCAGGCATCCACCGTGAAGCTGACCGGCAGGCCGGCCTTCACCTGTCCGACGTCCGCCTCGTCGATGTCGACCTTCAGCTCCATTTTCGACAGGTCTTCGGCCAGGGTGAACAGCGTCACCGCCTGGAGGGACGCCGCGACCGCCTGTCCGGGATCGACCGAGCGCTCCAGCACCACGCCGTCGATGGGCGAGCGGATCCTCGCCTTGCCGAGCTTGGTTTCGTCGCTGCGCAGCGTCGCCTTGGCCTCGATGATGCTCGCTTCGGCGCTCGCCACGGTCGCCACGGCACGGGCCAGTTCGGCCTCGGCCGTGTCCATCTCGGTCTTGGAGGGGACCTTGTTGTTCGACAGCTTGGCGACCTGCCGATAGCGGTTGAGCTTCGCCCGTGCCTCGGCGACGGTGGCCTTGGCCTGCTGCAGGCCGGCCTCGGCGACGGCAACCGTGGCGCGCGACTTGGCCACGGTGTCCTCGAAGGTGGAGAGATCGAGTTCGGCGAGTACCTGCCCCTTGGTCACGCGGTCGTCGTCGTCGACGTAGACGGCCGTCACGGTGCCGGACAGTTCGCTGCCGACGCTCACCTGGTTGGTCGGCTCCAGGTTGCCCGTCGCGGTCACCGTCACCACCAGACGCCCGCGGGCGGCTGGCTGCGTGACGTAGCCGGGCCCTTCTTCGGCGCCGTTCCGGCCGAACAGGAAATAGCCGGCGGCGAGTGCGGCGAGGAGGACCACCGCCGCCGTCATCCAGCGCCGGCGCCCGCGGCGCCTGCCGTGCTGGGCGACGAGTGCGGCGAGGCCGGCGTCGGCGCCGGCATCGGTCCTGGTGCTGTCGGTCACGAGCCGGTCCTCGGCGTCTGGGGGTCGGTGTCGGGCGTCCAGCCGCCGCCGAGCGCCTTGTAGAGCTGGGCCTGGGCCTGGGCGAGTTCGCCGGTGCTGACGGCCTGCTGGTCTTCCAGGTCCTGCAGGGTGCGTTGGCTGTCGAGCACGGTCAGGAAGTCGACGAGCCCGCCGGCATAGCGCTGGTCGGCGAGGTCCAGCGTCGCGCGCGCCGTCGCCGCCGCCCGGCCGAGCTGTTCGCGCCGCTCGGCCGTGTTGGCGACGGCGGTCAGGGCGTTCTCCACATCCTCGACGGCGGTCAGGAGCGTCGCGCGGTAGGCGAGCCGCGCCTGCTCCAGCCGCGCGTCCTGGGTCTCGATGTTCGCGGCGATTCGGCCCGAGTCGAACACGGGCGCGGTGAGCGAGGCGACCAGCGAATAGAGCCCGCTGCCGCCGCCCCCGAGGGTCGAGAGCGTCAGCGCCTCCAGCCCGATCGACCCGGACAGGCCGAAGCTCGGATAGCGCGCCACTTCCGCTTCGCCCAGCCGCGCCGTCTGCGCCGCGAGGCTGCGTTCGGCCGATCGCACGTCGGGGCGCCGGCGCAGCGTGTCGGCGGGAATGCCCACGGCGGCTTCGCGGCCCAGCAGAGGGATGGCGCCGGTCGCGGTGAGCCGCGACTGCATCGCTTCCGGGCTGGCGTCGAGCAGGACGGCGAGGCGGTTCCGCGGCTCGACGGCTGCCGTGCGCAGCGCCGGCAGTGCGGCACGGGTGCTCTCCAGTTCGGTCAGCGCCTGGGCGACGTCGAGTTCCGACACCAGCCCCGCCTGCTGGCGCCAGCGTGCCAGGTCATAGATCTCGCCGAGCGAGGCGAGACTGTCCAGGGCGATGGCGAGGCGCCGCTCGGCCGTGCGCAGGTCGACATAATTGATCACCACCTCGGCGACGAGCGAGACCCGCGTGTCGCGCAGGTCCTCGACGCTGGCGCCGACGTCCGCCTCGGCCGCCTCGACGCCGCGCCGCAGGCCGCCGAACAGGTCGGCCTCCCAACTGGCGTCGAAGCCGGCGCTGTAGAGTTCGGTGGTGGTGCCGAGGCCGGCCTGGCGGCTCGACTTGTTGCGGCTGCCGGAGGTCGAGGCCTCGACCGATGGCCCGAACTGCGCGCCGGCCAGCATGCGCTGGGCGCGCGCTTCGCGCAGTTGCGCCCGTGCCGTCGCGAGGTCGAGATTGGCGGCGAGCGCGTCGGCCACCAGGCCGTTCAGAACAGGGTCGTCGAACTCCCGCCACCATTGCGCCAGGACGGCGGGATCCGCCGCGCGGCTCTCCGAGACGACGGTCCACTGGGCGGGACCCTGGACCGTCGGCGGCTGGTAGTCCGGCCCTACGGCGGCGCATCCGCAGAGCATCGCCAGGGCGATGCCCGCTGCGGCGCGGGGGAGTGGCTTCGCAGACGTGTTGCGCCCGCTCCACCTGATCGGTCGTCTCATTGCCTGTCCCGGGCCTGTCCTGGCCTCAGCTTCGGCCCGCCGTCTCCCCCGACCGGCCCGGCTGATATCTTTCTGGAAAGAGATATGAAGCTGCTATGGTTGATGAAAGCGATTTCTGACCGGGGGCTAATGGGAGCGTCGAGTGCCCGAGAAGCAGACCGCCGAGAGATTGCTGGCGCGCATGCGGTGCAACTGGCCGGAGGCGGTCACGCCGACCAGCGAGGCCATGATCCGCGTCTACCGCCTCGGTGGCCTCGTCCAGGACAATGCGTGCAGGGCACTGGCGCGCCGGAACCTGACCTTCAGCGAATTCGAGGTGCTGGCCGCCCTGCGCAGCGCCGACCCGCCGCACGAACTGTCGCCGACGGCCCTCTATGGCGCGATCCTTGTGTCCTCGGGCGGGCTGACGAAGATCCTGCGCGGCCTGGAAGGCCGGGGGCTGGTAGCGCGGACCCTTCACGCAGCCGACCGGCGCAGTCGTCTGGTGCGTTTGACCGAGCCCGGCCGCACCATGGCCGAGCGGGCGATGGCCGACGTGCTCGCCTCGGACACCGCGCTGCTGTCGCAAGGGTGCTCGGCCGAGGAGATGAAAGCACTCGCGGCACTGCTCCGCAGGCTCCTCGCGGTCGTCGAGGCGTGATCGCGCGCCAACGCCATCAGAGCGATCGTGCGCCGGCGACGATGCGGCCCCCGATCAGCACGAAGCACAGGCCGGCCGCGCGCTCGATCAGGTGCCGCGCATCTCGGACGCGCCGCATGACCGGCGGCGAGGACATGAAGAGGGCCACGGCCGTGTACCAGAGAAGCGAACTCAGGAACACCAGACCGGCCATCACCGCCATCAGCCACACCGGCGTCTGCGCGGTCGTCGCGGTGGCGAAGACGCTGGCGAAGAGTACGATGGCCTTCGGGTTGGTCAGGGTGACGACGAAGCCGAACACGAGCGCGCGGCCGGGCGGCGCGGTGCCCGCCTCGGCGAGATCCACGGGCCGGGCCGGAGCGGTCAGGAGCCGGATGCCGAGATAGATAAGATAGGCGCCGCCGACGATGCGCACCGCCCAGGCGAGCCACTGATACTGCGCCAGCACCACCGACAGGCCGAGCAGGCTGAGCGTGGCGTAGAGCGCGAGGCCGCAGGACACGCCGAGGGCGGTCAGCAGCCCCGCCCGGCTGCCCCGCGTCATCGCGGATCGCACCACGGCGATGAAGTCCGGTCCCGGCAGCAGCAGGGCAGGGATGAAGACGGCGAAGACGCCCGCCAGCAGGACGGCCGCGCTTATGCGGCCGACCTGACGAGACTGGTGGCAGCCTCGGTGCAGAGGGTGAGGCTGGCCAGGATCACGCTGATCGCGTCGACGCGGGCACGGGCCTCGGCGAGGGCGCGGGCCGCCTCGTGGAGGGCGGCGCAGGCGTCGTCGGCCGCCGGGTCGGTGCCCTTCAGGCCGCACTCGATGGCGTCGAGATAGAGGCGTTCGGCGGCGTTGTAGTTGTCCTCCACGGCGCGCGCCTCGGCCGGCGTCGTCGTCGCGGCCATGTCCCGGTAGTAGTTGCCCATGACGTCGAGCCAGTAGTGCGTCACGGCGTCGATGCGCTGCTTCGGCGTGGTGGGTGCGGCAGAAGGGGGCGCTGGGGTCTGAGGCGTCCTGTCGCTCGGCATCGCGCGGCCTCCGGGCTGGTGCGGTGACGGTCAGCCGCCGGCATGGCCGGCGGCGCGGAGCCGGCCCGCGATCTCCTCGACGCGGGCGGCCCAGAGGCGGATCAGCGTCGCGTCGACCGGCGCGTCGGCCTCCAGTTTACGGTGCTCGTCGACCAGGGCGCGCAGGGCGGCGATCAGCGTCTCGTACGCCGCGGCGACCACGGCGGCGTCGCGCGCCTGTTCGGTCTTCTGGTAGCCGTCGAGCGCGGCGCGCAGCCGTTCGCCCCTCGGTCCTTCGAGCCGTTCGACGGCATCCTCGCGCGACGCACTGCCGGAGAGGTCGGCGACCGTCGCGACCGTGGCCGCATGGTCGGCGAGTCCGGCTTCGATCAGCGCGGCGCGGAGGCTGGCCTTGGTGCCGATGGTGCCCTGCCGGATCGCCGCGGCATGGTCGCGCTCGGCCTCGACGGCGGCGGCGACCGCCAGCAGCGCCGTGCGGATCTCGGCGCTGGTGCGTTTCACCTCCGCCCGCTGCCGCCGTTCGGCGACCAGAGCCAAGCCTTCGCCGGCGGCGGTCGCGCCGAGCGAGCCGATCAGCGGCAGCGCGCCGACCCCCGGGAGGGCGCCGACGGCGGCGATAAAGACGTTCGCGCGTTCGGTGAAGGTGCCGACGGCGGTCCGCACGTCGGCGCCAGGGTCGGCGGCGGCGAGAGCGCCCAGTTCGGCATAGGCCCGCGCCAGCGCGTCCATCGCCTGCTCGCGCTGGAGCAGAACGAGGGCGATCCTGCGGCGCGTCTCCTCGTTCGCCGCCCGCGCCGGAGAAGTGCGGGCGATCTCGCCGGTCGGGACCGCGGCGGGCGGTGCCGCCGCCCGTCCGAGATAGAAGAGCAGGTCGGCACGCCGTCCGTCGTCGAGGAAGGCGGTGCGGCTGGCGGCGGCCTCCTCGCTCATCTCGACCGCCGCCGTCACGCCCGCTTCGGCGAGCCCGAGGGCGGCGCCACGGTCGGCCGTCGTGCTGCAGGCCGCCAGCGCGGCGGCGGCAAAGACGATGCAGAGCCAGTGCGGACGAACAGCCACGGCCGATTGCTCCCCAGTGACGCAACCGCGATCAGCCTACGCCGAAACCGCGGGGGCCGATATGCCGTGTGTCACAGCCGGGAATGGCACGGACATCGTTGTGGCACGCGTCGATTCCGGGAACGGACTGCTGCGGATCCTGTTGCGTCTCTCAACCAGTAACGGGAGGTTCACATGTGGCGAGCAGCAATCGCCTTGATCGCCGTCGCGCCGAGTGCCGCAACTGCGGCCGATCTCATGCAGGTCGCGCGACAGGAGTCCGGCCACAGCCGGTTCGTCGCCCTGGTGGAACGCGCCGGCCTCGCCGGCGAGTTGAGCGGCGGCGGTCCCTACACCGTCTTCATGCCGAGCGACGCCGCCTTTGACCGGATGCCGCCGGAGACGCGGCAGCGTCTGGCCGACGTGCAGCGGGAGGCGCTCCGGCCGATCGTCCGCCAGCATGTCATCCGCGGCAAGGTCCTGCCGTCCGACGACATTCCGAAGACGCTGAAGACGGCGGCGGGTGGCGAACTGCAGGTCACCTGGGAGCGGAACAGCCTGACGATCTTCAGCGGACCGTTGCCGCCGGCCGGCGAGGCGGCCCGCGTGGTGCGGGGAGACCTGAAGGCTGACAACGGCGTCGTCCATACCATCGACGCGGTGCTGCTGCCGGTGAACGCGCTCGAGATACAGGATGCGGTCGCCGATGCTGCGACGGGTGCGGCGGCGCCGCGGCCGGAGACGACGCCGGCGCGCGACGAAGCCGGGTCGGCCCAGGGGCAGTCCTCGGCTCAGCCGAAAGAGACGGCGCAGCCGGCGCCCACGGACCGTCGCCCCGTCAAGGTCTACACCTATGTCCCTGAGTCCCAGACCACGACCGCGGTACGTCCCGACCAGCGGCCGCGCGCGGAGGGGCAGCCGCCGGCCGACGGTGCGGCGAGGCCCGCCGCGCTGACCGCCGAGGAACTGGAGGACATGAGCGTCGTCAGCCGCGGCCGCGACGCAGAGGGCGTGGTGGAAGGCGTCGTGCTGTCGCCGGAGACGGGCGATATCGACGTGGTGCTCGTCCGCTTCTCCGGCTTCCTGGGCATGTTCGGCAAGCTGATCGTCGTCCCCTGGTCCGACATCACCGTGGCGAGGGGGCAGCCGCTGCTCATCGCCGATATCGATGCCGCGGCGATCGAGCGGGCGGAGGAAGCGGACCTCAGCCGCTACCAGACGGCCGAATAACCCTGCCGCTGGCCTACGCTTCGGCTCTCGGGGCGTAGGCCCGCAGGAACGTCGACACGGCCGCATCCACGGTCGCGTCGAATTCCCGCGGTGAGACCTCTTCGGTGAGTCCGAGCACCATCTTCATGTGCAACTCGCCTTTCAAGAGGCCAAGGAAATGCTCGGCGGCGCGGTGCGGGTCCGCCACGCTCAGCTGCCCCTTGTCGGAAGCCGTACGGATGAAGCCCTCCACCCGCTCGAGCACGCGGCGCGGCCCGGACTCGAAGAAGACCCGGCCGAGGGTCGGAAAGCGCGGCGTTTCGGCGACCACGACGCGGAAGATGGCCAGGGTCTGTGGCCTCAGCAGCAGGCCGAGAAAGTTGCTCCCGACGGATCGGAGGACTGCCGCGACATCCGCTTCGCCCATGTCGGGGCTGCCCAGGATCTCGGCGTAGCGCCGGCAGGCGCGCTCGACGATCGCGGCGAACAGGGCGTCCTTGCCGGCGAAGTGGGCATAGACCGTCGCCTTCGAGACTCCGGCCGCCTGCGCCACGGCATCCATGCTCGCCGCGCCGAATCCCTGCTCGAGAAACACCGTGGCGGCGGCGTCGAGGACCTGTTCGGCCTTCGGGCTGCGCTGGATGGCTGGGCTCGCGACGGTCTGCATCAATCCTCCGGGGACCGGCATGTTGGGCGTTGACGCCGTGGCGGGCAATGCCCAATGTCTGGCATCTGAACTGAACCGTTCAGTTTCGTTCAGGGTCGAGATGGTCGGGACGGAAGTCATGCGCAAGCGGATAGTGGTCGGCATGGTCGCGATGATCGCGCTCCTCGTGGCAGTCGGCGGCGGCTGGTACTGGTGGACCGAGGGCCGCTGGCACGAGAGCACCGACGACGCCTACGTGCAGAGCGACATCTCGGTGATCAGTCCGAAGGTCGCGGGCTATCTGAAGGACCTGCCCGTTGCCGAAAACGCGCAGGTTCCGGCGGGTACGGTCCTGGCGGTGATCGACCCGACGGAATTCCGCCAGAAGGTCGAGGAGGCCCAGGCGAACGTCGTGGCGCAGCAGGCCGCGGTCGCCCGCATCGACAGCCAGATCGAGTTGCAGAGGGCGATGATCGCGCAGGCCGAGGCGAGCGTCGGCAGCGCCCGCGCGGAGCTGACGCGCACAGCGGGCGATGTCGCGCGCTACGGCAAGCTGATCGACCGCGGCTACGTCACGCGTCAGCGTTTCGAGGCGGCGAACGCCGACCGCCAGAAGGCGGACGCGGCGCTGAAGTCGGCACTGGCGGCGGCGACGGCGTCGCACGACCAGATCGCCGTGCTGCAGACCCAGCGCAAGGAGGCCGAGGCGCAGATCGAGCGGGCGCGCGCCGCGGTGGCGCTGGCGCAGACCGACCTCGACAACACCGTGGTCCGCGCGCCGGTGGACGGCGTCGTCGGCAATCGCGGGGCACAGCTCGGACAGTATGTGCGGGCCGGCACGCAGCTGATGTCCGTGGTGCCGCTGTCCGACGTCTATGTGGTCGCGAACTTCAAGGAAACGCAGATCGGCCACATGCGTCCGGGGCAGCCGGTCGAGGTGGACGTCGACGCCTTCCCCGACCACGCCCTGCGCGGCCGGATCGAGAGCTTCGCGCCGGCGAGCGGGTCGCAGTTCAGCCTGCTGCCGCCGGAGAACGCCACCGGCAACTTCACCAAGATCGTGCAGCGCGTTCCCGTGCGCATCCGCATCGAGAACGGCGACCCGCTGGCCGGGATGCTGCGGCCGGGCCTCTCGGTCGTCGTGTCGGTCGACACCCGCGCCGAGGGCATGGCGATGACGCCGACGGGCACGGCCTCGCTGTCGCCGTTCGCCAAGGCGTATGCCGCGGACGCACGCTGATGCCCGGAGCGTCTGCCGCGGCTGCGGAGGCGGAGCGGCCGCTGTCCGCGCGCGAACTCGCCGGCTTCCTGGCGATGGTGTTCGGCATGTTCATGGCGATCCTGGACATCCAGATCGTCGCGAGCTCGCTGACCGAGATCCAGGCAGGCCTCGGCGCCAGTGCCGACGAGATCAGCTGGGTGCAGACCTCGTACCTGATCGCCGAGGTCGTGATGATCCCGGTGTCGGGCTACCTGGCGCGCCTGCTGTCCACCCGCATTCTGTTCGTCGTCTCGGCGGTGGGCTTCACCGCGATGAGCTTCGCCTGCGCCATCGCCTGGAACGTGCCGTCGATGATCGTCTTCCGCGCGCTGCAGGGCTTCCTGGGCGGCGCGATGATCCCGACGGTGTTCGCGACCAGCTTCATCCTGTTCCCCGGGAAGCGCCGGGCGAGCGCCTCGGTCCTGATCGGTCTGGTCGCGACGATGGCGCCGACTATCGGGCCGACGCTCGGCGGCTGGCTGACGCAGATGTTCTCGTGGCACTGGCTGTTCCTGATCAACCTGGTGCCCGGGGTCCTGGTCGCGGTCGCGGTCTTCATCCTCGCGGATTTCGACAAGCCGGACTGGTCGCTGCTGCGCGGCTTCGACTTCGCCGGCCTCGGCCTGCTCGCCCTCTTCCTCGGCAGCCTGGAGTTCGTGCTGGAAGAGGGGCCGCGCGACGATTGGTTCGACGACCGGACGATCACGCTGCTGGCGATGACGGCGGCGGTCGCGGGGCCGGTCTTCCTGTGGCGCGCCTTCCGCGTGAAGAACCCGATCGTCGACCTGCGGGCCTTTGCCGACCGGAACTTCAGCGTCGGCTGCCTCTACAGTTTCATCCTCGGGATCGGCCTCTACGGCGCCGTCTACATCGTGCCGCTGTTCCTGGCGCGCGTGCGCGGCTACGACAGCCTGGAGATCGGGCTGGTCATGATGGTGACCGGCATCTTCCAGTTCATGTCGGCGCCGATCGCGGGTGTCATGATGCGGCGCATGGATCCGCGGATCATGCTGGCGCTCGGGCTCAGCCTGTTCGGCACCGGCGTCTATCTCAGCACCGCGATGACCGCGGAATGGGGCTATTGGGAGCTGTTCGCGCCCCAGGCGATCCGCGGCGTCAGCCTGATGCTGTGCTTCATGCCGATCAACATGCTGGCGCTCGGCACGCTGCCGCCGGAGCGGATCAAGAACGCCAGCGGCCTCTACAACCTGATGCGCAACCTGGGCGGCGCGGTCGGCATCGCGGTGATCAACACGATCATCACCGACCGCATGGCGCTGCACTGGGCGCGGCTGGTCGAGAGCGTCAACGGCGCCCGGCCGGAGGTGGCGGCCTATATCGAGAGCCTCGCGGGCCGCTTCGACGGCAGCATCGCCGGCGATGCCACCGCCGCGGCGATGAAGACGATCGGCGGCATGGTCAACCAGCAGGCGACGGTGATGACCTTCAACGACGCGCTGCTGCTGATGTCGATGGTCTTCTTCGGGGCCCTGCTGCTGATGCCCCTGATCCGCAAGCCGAAGCAGGCGGTCGCCGACGCGCATTGAGGGGTGTGGTTCTGTCTCCAGCGCGGGACGGGCCGAAGATCGCGCTCGCTTCCGCCGAGTCGGCTGAGCCTGCGGGCTGCCTCCCTTTCGATCAGAGCTTCGAGTGCCTGAGTGACGAGGGCGGATAACCGCTTCGTGCCGGCCATGGCTTTCGCGGTGGCGACCAACTCGTCGTCGAGGATCACCGATATCCGCATCTGATCTCGTCCCGGTTGAACGGAGAGCATCTCATCAATCGGTTGGGTCGGCCAGATTGACGCGACGCCGTCAGATTTCGCCGTTCGAAATCGTGAAGCGGTCCGGCGCGATATTCGTGGTCGACCGGATGCCGAGCGACCCGCCCAATTTTCGCTCCGCATCCCCGCGTGCCGGAGCCAGTGCGCCGCCCAACAACGCGGCGACCGCCGGCGACACCGTCAGCACCGGCTTGACGGGCCCGGCGCGGACGACGGCGCGCAGGGCGGCGAGGGCGGTCGTCTCCGCGCCCAGAAGATCGGGCAGGGCCGTGCGCAGCCGTTCGCGGCTCATCTCGACGAGGCCGAGCTGGGAGACGGGGAGGATGCGGACCTGGGCCGGGTCGTCGGCGAAGCCGGCGGACAGGGTGGCGTGGAGATGCTCGGCCGCAGCCCCTGCAGGCGCGCCGGCGAAGTCGGCGACGATCAGGCCGGAGATGCCGCGGAAGCGGACCAGCCGCGCCACTTCCACCGCTGCCTCCGCGTTCGCCGCCGCCAGCGCATCCGCCTGGCGACCGTGATGCGTGCCGGCCCCGGTATCGACGTCGATGGCGGTGAGGGCGCGGGTCCGGTCCATCCAGATGCGGCCCCCCGACGGCAGCGGCGCCGCCTCGCCGGGTGCCGCACTGTCGATTTCCGCCTCGACGCCGTGCGTCTCGAACAGTGCCGCGGCCCCGGCGTGGCGCTCGGGCGCGGGCAGCCCCAGGCGGCCTGCCTCGGCCCGCAGCGCCGACAGGGTCGTCCCATCGTCCACGACGATGCGCTCGACGCCGGCCGGGACCTCGTCGCGCAGCCAGCGCAGCAGCGGCGGCAGGTCGCGATGCAGGCGGCACGGCGCCGCGGCCCGTCCGGCGGCGCCCTGGACGGCCGTCAGCAGGTCGCGCAGATGCCGAAGCTCGGTCGCGAGGCCGTCTTCCTCGCATCCGGCGGCCGCGGCACGCACGATCACCCCCTCGGCAGGCGTGGCGAGCCGCTTGACGATGGCCTGGAGCCGCGCGCGCTCCGCCTTGTCGGCGATGCGGCGCGATGCGGCGACACCGGGCCGCCCAGGTGTCAGGACGAGGCGCCGACCGGGAAAGGTGAGCCGCATCGAGGCCTCGGCGACCTTCTCGGCGATGGCCTCGCGGACGATCTGGACGGGGATCGCCTGGCCTTCGTGGACGGCGCCGCCGCGGAGCGGCAGGAAGGCCTCGCCCTCGCCGATGTCGACGAAGGCGGCGGCCAGCGCCGGTTCGACGCGCCGGACTCGGCCCAGATAGATGCTGCCGGTGCGATCGGGGCGGTGGTCGCGCGCGATCAGCAGATCCCAGGGGCTGCCGTCGCGCAGCGCCGCGGCGCGGATTTCGCCGGGCGAGACGGAGACGACGACCGTGTCGACCGGCGGCAGGTGGAAGCCGCCGCGGCTCATCCCGGCGCCGCGACGAAGCCGTTGCCGTGGAGCAGGCCCACCGTCTCGCAGAGGGCGAGCCCGACGACGTTGGAATAGGAGCCGTTGATCGCCGGCACGAACGCGGCCGCGGCGCCCTGGACGGCATAGCCGCCCGCCTTGCCGCGCCATTCGCCGCCGGCGAGGTAGGCGTCGGTTTCGGCACGGGACAGGCGCTTGAAGGCGACCATGGTCATGACGGTGCGCCGGCGCAGCGTTCCGTCGGGACAGACGAGGGCGATGCCACCATAGACGCGGTGACGCCGGCCCGACAGCAGGTCCAGGCATGCGCGCGCCGTGGCCTCGTCCTCCGCTTTCGGCAGGATCCGGCGGCCGACGCCGACGACCGTATCCGCCGCCAGGACGAAGGCGCCGGGATGACGTGCGGCAACGGCATGCGCCTTCGCCGCCGCCAGCCGTTCCGCGTGCTGGCGCGGCAGCTCGCGGGGCAGGGGCGTCTCGTCGATGTCGGCGGGATCGACCGCGTCCGGGACGATACCGACCTGGGCCAGCAGGTCGACGCGGCGGGGCGAGGCGGAAGCCAGGATCAGGCGCGCGCGGGCGGGCGCCCCCTCTGCTGGGCTCAAGACGCGGCTGCTACTTGAACCGGAAGGTGATGCGGCCCTTCGTCAGGTCGTACGGCGTCATCTCGACGCTGACGCGGTCGCCCGCGAGAACGCGGATGCGATTCTTGCGCATCTTGCCCGACGTGTGGGCGAGGATCTCATGCTCGTTCTCCAGGCGGACCCGGAACATCGCATTCGGCAGCAGCTCCGTAACCGTTCCCTGGAACTCCAGCGCTTCTTCCTTCGACATCGGCTCTCCGTGGCATCGTCTGTGAAATCATTGTGTGCAGAGGCCGGAATGCGGCCAAAGCTTGGCACCGTCAAGTCATGTGGGGATCGGCGCCCCGTATTTCACCCGCATCCGGCTCAACTGCCGGGGCTGCCGGCGGGGGGGAACCGCTCCTTGATCCGCCGCATCAGCCCGTCGCGGGTCTCCCGATAGGCGGCGATCATCTGCTCCCGGCTGCCCCAGATGGCGGTGGGATCGAAGGTGTGCCAGTATTCGATGTCGATCGCCATGGTGCGCGTCAACTCGACGGCGCGGTGCTGCGCCTCCGGCGAGAGCGAGACGACGAGGTCGAACGAGGTGTCCTCCAGGTCGTCGAAGCTGCGCGGCCGGTGGCGCGAGATGTCGAGGCCGACCTCGTCCATGATCGCCTGGGCGAAGGCGTCCGATTCGCCGGCGCGCACGCCGACCGACTCGACGTAGATGCGCTGGCCGTGCAGGTGCCGCAGGATCGCCGCCGCCATCGGCGAACGCACGGTGTTGGTCGTGCAGGCGAAGAGCACGCTCGACGGCGCCCGGCGGTGGGAGGCGGCGCCGGTCATCCCCGTATGTGCAGAACGCAGAGCAGGGTGAAGAGCCGGCGCGCCGTATCGTTGTCGATCTCGATCTTGCCCTCGAGCCGGCGGCGCAGCAGGTCCGAACCCTCGTTGTGCAGGCCGCGGCGGCCCATGTCGATCGCCTCTATGCGCGACGGGCTGGCCGTCTTGATCGCGTCGTAATAGCTCTCGCAGATCGTGAAATAGTCCTTGATGACCCGGCTGAACGGCTTCATCGCCAGCCCGATCCGATGGAGCGGACGTTCCTCGGTGTCGCGCACGTCGAACACCAGCCGGTTGTCCTCGATCGCGAGCAGCAGATGGTAGGGCCCGGGGGTACCGTCGGCGAGGGCGAAGCGGTTCTCCTCGACCAGGTCGTAGATCGCCACGGCCCGCTCGTGCTCGATCTCCGGACTGCGGCGGACGACCAGCCGTTCGTCCAGCGTCACCTTCGCGATGCGGTCGGTGGCAATGCGGTCGGTGGCGCTGCGTTCGGGCCGGTCCGTCATGTCTCCGGGGGCAGGTTCAGGCGGACCGACACCGACAGGGCGTGCGCGTCCAGTCCTTCGGCGCGCGCGAGCCTGACCGCCGCCGGACCCAGGGCGCGCAGGCCGTCGGCGTCGCAGCCGAGCAGGGTCGTGCGCTTCATGAAGTCGAGCACGCCCAGCCCCGACGAGAAGCGGGCGCTGCGCGAGGTCGGCAGGACGTGGTTCGGACCGCCGACATAGTCGCCGATCGCCTCGGGCGTGTGTCGGCCGAGGAAGATGGCGCCGGCATGGCGGATGAAGCGCGCCAGCCGGTCCGGGTCCGGCACGGCCAGTTCCAGATGTTCGGGGGCGATGCGGTCGACATAGGTCGGCGCGTCGTCGATGTGCGGGATCAGGATGATCGCGCCGAACCGCTCCCAGCTCTCGCGCGCCACCGCCTCGCGCGGCAGGGTGCGCAGGAAGCCTTCGACGGCGCGATCCACCGCGTCGGCGAAGTGCTGGTCGTCGGTGATCAGGATCGACTGCGCGTCCGGCGAATGCTCCGCCTGCGACAGCAGGTCGGCGGCGACCCAGGCCGGGTCGTTGCCGCCGTCGGCGACCACCAGGATCTCCGACGGGCCGGCGATCAGGTCGATGCCGACGATGCCGAAGACCTGCCGCTTCGCGGCAGTGACCCAGGCGTTGCCGGGGCCGACGATCTTGTCGACCGGGCGGATGGTCTCGGTGCCGTAGGCCAGGGCGCCGATCGCCTGGGCGCCGCCGATCCGGAAGACCTCGTCGACGCCGGCCATGCGCGCCGCGGCGAGGACCAGCGGGTTGATCTGTCCGTCCGGCGTCGGCACCACCATGACTAGCCGCTCGACGCCGGCGACCTTGGCCGGGACGGCGTTCATCAGGACGGAACTGGGGTAGGAGGCGAGGCCGCCCGGGACGTAGAGGCCGGCCGCCTCGATCGGCGTCCAGCGCAGGCCGAGCCGGATGCCCAGCTCGTCGACATACTCGAAGTCCTGCGGCACCTGCTGTTCGTGGAAGGCCGCGATGCGATGCGCCGCCAGCCGCAGCGCTTCCAGCGCGCTCGGATCGCAGGCCGCCTCGGCCGCGGCCAGTTCCTCGGCCGGAATGCGCAGCGTTTCCGGCGAGAGTTCCAGCCGGTCGAAGCGGGCGGTGTGCTCGATCACGGCCGCGTCGCCGCGCCGGCGCACGTCGGCCAGGATCCGGGCCGCGACAGCCTCGACGTCGGCCGCGTCCTCGGCGCCGCGCTTCTCCTCGAGGAAGGCCGCGAACGCCGCGTCGAAGCCGGCCTCGCGGGCGTCAAGCCGCCGCGGCAAGGGTCGCTCCCCGGAAGCGTTCGATCCAGCCGCCGATCTCGGCGGGGCGCGTCTTCAGTGCGGTACGGTTCACGATCAGCCGCGAGGTAATGTGGGCGATGTGCTCGATCTCCACCAGGCCGTTGGCGCGCAGGGTCGATCCGGTGGAGACGAGGTCGACGATCCGCCGGCACAGGCCCAGGCTGGGCGCCAGCTCCATGGCGCCGTTCAGCTTGATGCACTCCGCCTGCACGCCGCGCGCCGCGAAGTGGTTGCGGGTGACGTGCGGGTACTTCGTGGCCACGCGGATGTGGCTCCAGTGGCGGGGATCGTCGCGCGCGACCAGTTCGGCCGGCTCGGCGACCGACAGGCGGCACTTGCCGATGCCGAGGTCGAGCGGCGCGTAGACCTCCTGGAAGTCGAACTCCATCAGCACGTCGTAGCCGGCGATGCCGATATGGGCGCCGCCGAAGGCGACGAAGGTCGCGACGTCGAAGCTGCGCACGCGCACGATGAAGATGTTCGGGTCGTGCGTCGCGAACTTCAGCTGGCGCGAACTGGGGTCGTCGAAGGCGGCTTCCGGCTCGATGCCCGTGCGCCGGACCAGCGGCATCGCCTCGTCCAGGATGCGGCCCTTCGGCAGGGCGATGACCAGCGGTTCGTTCAGCTTCGACATGGCGCGCTATCTATACCGAACCGGTGCCCGTTGCCAGCCGCCGCTACGCCGATATGCGCTCGGCGGCGACCGCGGACCGTGTCCGAGGGAGGGAAATCAGTCGGCGGGATGCTCGGGCCGCCAGGCCGTCGGCCACGGCTCGCCGACATCCTCCAGATAGAGATGGATGTCGGCGATGGCGATACGGATCGTGCCGCCCCCGGCGAATTCCAGGTACAGGCCGCCATCCTCCAGCCGCAGCGTCAGCAGCGACAGGGGCACGTCCGGGTTCGTCCGGTCGATGTCGCGGACCTGGACGCCGGTCACCTCGTGGATCGCCAGGACGCCGTGCACGCGGGCGTGGACGGGGGCTCCCCGCTCGCCGGGCCGAGGCGGCGCTTCCCACATGAAGCGGTTGACCACCATCGCGAAGCGGCCGAGCGACGGCTCGTACAGCATGTCGGCGAGCGGCACGAGCGCGTCCTGCAGGCAGGCGGCGAGGACCTGGAGGTCCTGCTCGTCGCGCGCCCGCAGCTTCAGGCCGGGCGTTCCGTCCTCCGCATCAGGCGGCATCGGGCATCCGCTCGATGACGGCACCGCAGGCGGAAAGCTTCTCCTCCAGTCGCTCGTAGCCCCGGTCGAGATGATAGATGCGGTTGACGATCGTCTCGCCCTGGGCGGCGAGGCCGGCCAGCACCAGGGAGACCGACGCGCGCAGGTCGGTCGCCATGACGGGCGCACCCTTCAGCGCGCGCACGCCGCGCACCATCGCCGAGGCGCCGTGCACGTTGATGTTGGCGCCCATGCGGCGCAGCTCCGGCACGTGCATGAAGCGGTTTTCGAAGATCGTCTCGGTGATCATCGCGGCACCCTCGGCGACCGACATCAGCACCATCATCTGCGCCTGAAGGTCGGTCGGGAAGCCCGGGAAGGGCTCGGTCATCACGTCGACGCCGGTGATGTGCCCATTCGGCCGGTATACGCGCACCCCGCCGGCCGTATTCTCCGCGGCGATTCCCGCCTCGGCCAGGACCGGGAAGACGGCCGGCAGCAGGTCGATGTCGCCGCCCACCAGTTCGACGTCGCCGCCGGTGATCGCCGCGGCCATGGCATAGGTGCCCATCTCGATCCGGTCGGGCAGGACCCGGTGGCGGCCGCCGTGCAGCGCCGGCTTGCCCCGGATCACGAGCCGCTCGGTGCCGATGCCCTCGATCTCAGCGCCCATGGCGATCAGGCAGCGGGCGAGGTCGCCGATCTCCGGCTCGCGCGCCACGTTGACCAGGACCGTCTCGCCCTCGGCCAGCGCCGCCGCCATCAGCAGGTTCTCGGTGGCGCCGACGGACACCTTGGGGAAGACGAAGCGTGCGCCCTTCAGGCCGTTCGGTGCCCTGGCGCCGATATAGCCCTCGGTCAGCTCGATCTCGGCACCCAGGGCGGCGAGGCCGGCGAGATGCAGGTCGACCGGACGGTCGCCGATGGCGCAGCCGCCGGGCAGGGACACGCGCGCCTCGCCGAAGCGCGCGACGAGTGGGCCGAGCACCAGCACGGAGGCGCGCATCTTGCGCACCAGGTCGTAGGGTGCGGTGGTGCTGCCGATCTTCGCGGCGTTCAGGTGCAGCGTCTGCTCGCCGCTCGCGCCCTGTTCGTCCCGGGCGTCGACCTCGACGCCGTGCTGCGCCAGCAGCCGCTTCATCGTCGAGATGTCGGCCAGCCGCGGCACGTTCTCGAGGACGAGCGTCTCCTCGCTCAGCAGGCAGGCCGCCATCAGCGGCAGGGCGGCGTTCTTGGCGCCGCCGATCGCGATCCGGCCGCGGAGGGGCGTGCCGCCGACGATGCGCATCCGGTCCATTCAGGTCCTCAGAGTCGGGGCAGGGTCACGCCGCGCTGACCCATATATTTGCCGGCGCGGTCGGCATACGACACCTCGCAGGGCTCGTCCGCCTTCAGGAACAGGAACTGGCACGCGCCCTCGTTCGCATAGATCTTCGCCGGCAGCGGCGTGGTGTTCGAGAATTCCAGGGTAACGTGCCCCTCCCACTCGGGTTCCAACGGGGTCACGTTCACGATGATGCCGCAGCGCGCATAGGTCGACTTGCCGAGGCAGATGACCATCACGTCGCGCGGGATGCGGAAATACTCCACCGTGCTGGCCAGCGCGAAGCTGTTCGGCGGGATGATGCAGACGTCGGTGTCGCGCTCGACGAAGCTCTTGTCCGAGAAATTCTTCGGATCGACGATCGCCGTGTCGATGTTGGTGAAGATCCTGAACTCGCGCGAGACGCGGGCGTCGTAGCCATAGGACGACACGCCGTAGGAGATCATCCCCTCACGGCGCTGACGGTCCTCGAACGGGTCGATCATCTGGTGGTTGACCGCCATCTCGCGGATCCATCGGTCGGGCATGATCGACATGGGAGCCCTGTTCGGTGACGGAATTGGGACGCGTTCGCGGCTTCTTAGAGGACGCGGGGGCGCGGCTCAATAGGAGTGATCGCCGGGGCTCTTCCACTCCGCCGGGTTTCCACGACAGCGTCCTGGAGCATTCCCGTCTCTCTTCGCTGTCATGCCCGGACTTGATCCGGGCACCCAGGGCCGCATCCCGAGCGCTCGCTCCGGCAATGACAATTCGTGGAGGTCGGCCGCCGGAGGTGGCCGTTGGGCGATCGCGAAGAGGCGCTCACCCCCGCCGCGACGCCAGGAAGCGGTCGATCATGCGCGGCGCCTCGCCGAGATAGTTGGCGGGGTCGGTCAGGCGGCGCAGGTCTTCGTCGGTGAGCTTGCCCTGGAGATCCGGCGTTTCGCGCAGCACGTCGTAGAGGGGGCGCCCGTCCTTCGCCGCGATGCGGCAGGCGTCATAGACCACGTCGTGGGCGTTCTGGCGGCCGAGGGCCGGGGCGAGGCCCATCATCACCGCCTCCGAGACGATAAGGCCGGAGGTCATGTCGAGGTTCTGGCGCATGCGCGCCGTGTTCACCTCCAGCCCCGCCAGCATGAAGCGCGCCTGGTTGAGGGCGCCGGCGGTCAGGATGAAGGCCTCCGGCACCACCAGCCACTCGACGTGCCACGGGCCGGTGGCGCGCTCGAAGTCGGTGACCATCGCGTCCAGGCCCAGGGCGGCGTGCTGGCGCACGACCTTGGCGGCGGCCAGCATCAGTTCGCAGGAGATCGGGTTGCGCTTCTGCGGCATGGTGCTGCTGCCGCCGCGGCCCTTCACGAAGGGCTCGTACGCCTCCTGCGTCTCGGTCGCCATCATCAGCATGACGTCGGTGGCGATCTTGCCGAGCGTGCCGGTGACGAGGCCGAGGAAGCAGATCGCCTCGGCGATGCCGTCGCGCGCCACATGCCAGGGCATCGAGGCGCGGCCCAGGCCCAGTTCCGCGGCGAGCGCGTCGGACACGGCGAGGCCCTGGTCGCCGAGCGAGGCGAGTGTGCCCGCCGCACCGGCGAAGCTGCCGACCAGGACGCGCGGCCGCAACTCGGCGAGGCGCTCGCGGTGGCGCTCGATCGAGGACAGCCAGACGGCGCACTTGTAGCCGAAGGTCACCGGCAGGGCGTGCTGCAGGTGGGTGCGGCCCGGCATGGCGTCGTCGCGGTGCTTCGCCGCCAGGTCGGCCAGGATACCGGCCACCGCGTCGAGGTCGGCGCCGACGAGATCGAGGGCGGCGCGGATCTGCAGCGCCGTGGCGCTGTCCATGATGTCCTGGGTGGTGGCGCCCCAGTGGGCGTACTGGCCGGCACCGCCCTCGACGGTGTGGGCGATCTGGTGGACGAGGGGAAGGATCGGGTAGCCCACGATCTCCGTCTCGCGCTGCATCTGCGCCATGTCGATGGTCGCGACGTCGGCCTTGGCGGTGATCGCGTCGGCGGCCGCCTGCGGGATGATCCCGAGCCGCGCCTGCACCCGCGCCAGCGCCGCCTCGACGTCGAGATAGCGCTGCACCAGCGCCTCGTCGGCGAACACGTCGCGCATCGCGGCGGTGCCGAACATGTCGCGGAAGAGGGCGGAATCGATGACGGTGGAGGGCATGGACGGTCTCGCTTCTTGGCCGGGCGGCGGATCGTAGAGGCAGGCGGCGGCTTTCGCCAGCCACGGCTCTTCTCGTCGCCAGACGGTGGTTTCGAACGCCGCCCCGGTGACCGCGGCGCGTTCGCCGCGTATGGTTGCCGCCAACTGGAAAGGGAGGATCGCATGGCGGTCGCGGACGAGGTGAAGGCGCTGACCTTCGACGTGTTCGGCACGGTGGTGAACTGGCGCGAGAGCATCGCCGCCGAGGCCAAGGCGCTGCTCGGGGCCAAGGGCGGCGACCACGACTGGAACGCGTTCGCGCTCAGCTGGCGGTCGAAGTACCAGCCGGCGATGGAGAAGGTGCGCAGCGGCGAGCGGCCGTGGATCAAGCTCGACGACCTGCACCGCGAGAACCTGGAGGAGGTGCTGACCGAATTCGGCATCACCAACCTGTCGGATGCCGAGAAGGACAATCTGAACCGGGCCTGGCACCGGTTGGAGCCCTGGCCCGACACCGTGGGCGGCCTCGCGCGGCTGAAGCGGAAATACATCCTGGCGACGCTGTCGAACGGCAACATCGCCCTGATGGTGAACATGGCGAAGCATTCGAAGCTGCCGTGGGACACGATCCTGGGTGCCGAGGTGGCGCGCGCCTACAAGCCGCAGCCGGAGGCCTATCAGCGCACCTGCGAGGCGCTCGGCCTGAAGCCGGCGCAGGTCATGCTGGTCGCCGCGCACAATGGCGACCTGGTCGCGGCGAAGAAGACCGGCATGCGCACCGCCTTCGTCCGGCGCGCCACCGAATACGGGCTGAACGAGACGCGCGACCAGAAGGCGGAACACGATTTCGACTATGTCGCCGAAAGCTTCATCGACCTCGCCGAGCAGCTCGGCTGCCGGCTCTGACGCCGCCGTGGCGCTCGCCACCCGCAGCTACCGGCCGGAGGATCGCGACGCCGTCGTGACCCTCTGGACGGCCTGCGGCCTCGTCATGCCGTGGAACGACCCGGACGCCGACATCGCCCGCGCCGCGGGCGGCCCGGCGAGCGACATTCTGGTCGGCGAGGTTGACGGCGCGGTGGTGGCCACGGCCATGGTCGGCGACGAGGGCCACCGCGGCTGGGTCTACTACGTCGCCGTCGACCCGGAGCGCCAGGGCCACGGCCTGGGGGCGGCGATGATGGCTGCGGCCGAGGCGTGGCACGCGGCACGCGGCGTGCCCAAGGTGATGCTGCTGGTGCGCGAGACGAACACCCGGGTCGTCGGTTTCTACGAGGGCCTGGGCTATGTGCAGGAGCCGCGGGTCCTGCTGACCAAGTGGGTCAATCGCCCGCAGGACGGATGAGGCAGCGATGATCGAAGCCGTCAGCGCCATCACCCTCGCCACCCACGACATGGCGGCCTCGGTGCGCTTCTACCGCGCACTGGGGTTCGAACTGAAATACGGCGGCGAGGATGCCGCCTTCACCAGCTTCTTCGCCGGGGCGAGCTTCCTCAACATCACCGCCCAGCCGGCGGAGAAGCGGTGGGTCTGGTGGGGTCGCGCCATCTTCCACGTCGACGACGTCGACGCCACCCACCGCCGCGCCCTCGACGCCGGCTACGAGGCCTCGACCCAGCCGCGCGACGCCAGCTGGGGCGAGCGCTATTTCCACATCACCGACCCCGACGGCCACGAACTGAGCTTCGCGCGACCGCTGGGACGTTAGGCACAGGCCGGGCATCTGTCCGGACAGGTGCGCCGTGGCCCCGTTGCGACCGTCTGCCGCGGTCCATACGATGACACCTCCATAATCAGACAAGAAACCTTGGAGGATGGAATGCCCAGAATTCGCGGGCTCGGACTCTGCCTCGGGGCCGGTGCCCTGCTGGCGGTGGCGATGCCGGGGGCGGCGCAGGCGCAGAAGTTCGGCGGCACCCTGAAGACCCAGAACTACGGCAATCCGCCGTCGCTCTCGATCCACGAGGAGGCGACGGTCGGGACGGTCGTGCCGATGATGCCGGTGTTCAACAACCTGGTGATCTACGACCAGCACGTGCCGACGACCAGCCTGGAGTCGATCCGCCCGGAACTTGCCACCGAATGGCGCTGGAGCGACGACCGGACGCAGCTGACCTTCAAGCTGCACGAGGGCGTCAAGTGGCACGACGGCAAGCCGTTCACCGCGGCCGACGTCAAGTGCACCTGGGACATGCTGTCCGGCAAGTCCGACACGAAGCTGCGGCGCAATCCCCGTCAGATCTGGTACCGCAACCTGGAGGAGGTCACCGTCAACGGCGACCATGAGGTGACCTTCAGGCTGTCGCGGCCGCAGCCGGCCTTCCTGGCGATGCTGGCGGCCGGCGTCTCGCCGGTCTATCCGTGCCATGTCGACCCGGCGCAGATGCGCACCAAGCCGGTCGGCACCGGCCCCTTCACGTTCGCCGACTACCGGCAGAACGAAGGCATCTACCTGAAGAAGAACGAGAACTACTGGAAGAAGGACCGGCCGTACCTCGACGGCATCACCTACCGGATCATCTCCAGCACCGCGACGCGGCAGCTCTCTTTCATCGCCGGGGAGGACGACATGACCTTCCCGACCGACGTGTCGATGCCGCTGCTGAAGGACATCCGGACCCAGGCGCCGAACGCGCAGTGCACGGTGCGGCGGCTGAACGTCAGCAACAACCTGCTGGTCAATCGCGACGCGCCGCCGTTCGACAATCCGGAGCTGCGCCGCGCCATGGCGCTGACGCTCGACCGCAACGCCGTCAACGAGATCATCAACGAGGGCAAGGGCGGCATCGGCGGCGCCCTGCTGCCGCCGCCCGATGGCCAGTGGGGCCTGCCGCCCGAGCAGCAGGAGGGGCTGCCCGGCTTCGGCAAGGACATCGAGAAGAACCGCGAGGAGGCCCGCGCCATCATGGAGAAGCTGGGCTACGGGCCGGACAACCGCCTGAAGGTCCAGGTCATCACGCGCAACGCCCAGACCTATCGCGATTCGGCCGTCCTCTTCCTCGATCAGATCAGCCACATCTACATGGACGGCGAGCTGAAGATCATCGAGACCGGCGTCTGGTACAACACGCTAACCCAGAAGAAATTCGCCGTCGGCCTGAACCAGACGGGCACGCCGGTGGACGACCCGGACACGCATCTGTTCGAGAACTATGCCTGCGATTCGGTCCGCAACTACACCAACTACTGTAACCGCGACCTGGAAAAGCTGTTCGAGAAGCAGTCGCTGGAGCCCGACGCGCAGAAGCGCAAGGAGATCGTCTGGCAGATCGACCGCACCCTGCAGGAGGAGGTCGCGCGGCCCGTCTTCTTCCACAACGTGGCGGCCGGCTGCTGGCATCCGCAGGTGAAGAACTACACGATCCAGACCAACAGCATCTACAACGGTTGGCGGTTCGAGGACCTCTGGCTGGACCGGTAGTCGGGCCGGGAACGGTAGAGGGGGCGGTGGGGCCGCGTCGGCCTCACCCCTCGGTTCCCGTCGCGGCCTTGCCGCCGAGCAGATCTAGGGCGCGGCGGCGCAGGTCGGCGTAGGCGGGCGTGCGGGGTGGCTGCCAGTCGTCGCAGGGCAGGCTGCCCCCGGCGATCGCCCGCCGCGGCCCCGCCCGGCACCATTCCAGGGCGGCGAAGCCGGCGCGCAGCCGCAGCGGCCGGACATCCCGCCGGTTCACCGTGACATCCCTGTCGTAGGCGGATTTCAGGCGGTCGGTCGAGAGGCCGCGGACGATCCGCCAGACGGACCGGATGAACGCGCGGTCCTCGTCGCTCTCGCCGTCGATATGGATCGACATCGACCCTTCCGACAGTGACGGCAGATCGAACGCCCAGGCCTGCCTTCCGCCGGGCTGCCCGTGGAACCATGCGGAGCGCTGGTAGAAGAGGGTATGGCGCGGCGGGTTGAGCAGCCTTCGACCTGCTCCGTGCCGGACGGTGCCGAAGACCGGCCTCCAGCCTTCCTCGGCGAATCGGATGCTGACGAGGCTGCGCCGGCAGGCGGCGATCGAAGGTCTGAAAGCGAGCATACCATCGCTGCTCCCGGCGGTGTCGTCGACGAAGCGCACGCCCGGCCAGGCGTCGCGCAGGGCGAGCGACAGCATCGCATCGTCGAGATCCGTGAAGACCGTCACCTTCCGCCAGAGCATGACCTACCGTGGCGCATCGTGCGGGCGTGGATAGGCGCTGCCGTTGTCGGGCGTCTCCGGTACGGGGCGGCCGGCGAGGGCCGCCTCGGCGCGCGCTACCGCCTCCGGTTTCGGCCGGACGATACGGCACAGCATCCGCTTCGGCCGGGCCACGCACCAGCGGATGGCGTGGAAGCCGACCCAGATCGCGTTTGGACTGAAGCCGATCGGTTGGAGGGTCGTCGCGTCGTAGCTGTCCATCTTGTTGGTGGTGTGCGCCTCCAGGATCTTCCAGATGCGCCGGAGAAAGCGGCGCTGCTCGGCGTCGTCCGGATCGAAGGCCGCCGTGAAGCGGCCCTCGTCCGGCGTCGGGAGGTCGTAGGTGGAACCGGGAGGATCCGGTCTGCGGATCCAGCTGCCGCGCTGTTAGAGGACTTCGAGCGGAGGCCGCAAGATCAAGCCGGACTTCGGACTGAGGCGAGGCTCCCAGCCCGTCGGCGGCACCCAGATGTTGACGTTGGTATCGGGGCAGTCCGACAGGCCGTTGCGGCTCTGGACCGGGATCATTTCCCGATCATCCCATTGCACGAACAGTGCGCCCGGAAAGTCGGCCTTGATCGCCTGGGAGATCTCCGCTTCGTCCTCCGGGAAGAGGACGACGTAACGGGTCTTGTTCCGTTCGTAGGGCATCGCGGGCCCCGCAGTCAATAGTTTTATTCGAATCACTGTAGTGCAATTATAATAACATTCGAGACGAAGTCCAGATCCGGCGCAGATCTGCCGTCGTGCGAGATGGACCGGGCACTGTAGGCGGAGGTCCCGCGCCCGGCTTTCTTTCGCAGCGCAACAGCCGGCCGCTGGCACCCTACTCCGGCATAGTAATCACCGCAGCGGGCCTTGTGGGCGCGGGTAGGCGGTACCGTTGTCGGGCGTTTCCGGCTCGGGGCGGCCGGCCAGGGCCGCCTCGGCGCGCGCGACGGCCTCGGGCAAGGGGCGCAGAATGCGGCCGAGAACCCTGCGATCGTTCTCCATGCACCACCGGATCGCGTGGTGACCGACCCAAACCAGATTGGGCCTGTAGCCCGTCGGCTGAAGGGTGAGTGGATCAACCGTGTACATGCGGTTGCTGGTGCACCGGGCGATTAGGCGCCAGAGTTGGCCGATGAAGCGGCGCTGTTCGGGTTGGTCCTGGGTGTACGACGCGTTGAACGATCCCGCCTCCGGATAAGGAAGTTCGTAGTGCGCCTCCGCTGGGTCGGCAGAATGATGCCATCGGCCCCGCACATAATACGCCTGAATGGGAGGCGGCAGGATGAAGGGCTTCGCGGAGGTGCCCCCCAACTTTGGTTGCCAATCATGGGAAGGCAGCCAGATGTGCGTTATCAAGTCATCGCTGTCGGCCAAGCTTCCTTGCGTCTGGAGTGGTAACTCGGCTGAGTCTTCGTCCCTTACAAAAAGGGATTGGGCAAAGTTCTTCCTGATTTCCAGTGAAATGGCGCTTTCATCTGCTGAAAATGCAAGCACATGACGGCTTCTCGTGTAGTAATTCATCCGATCTCACTCGATGCCAAAAAATTTCCTGATAGCGGGTCTGATCGCCTCTTTGATTTCTTCTTTAGTGTAGATCTTGTCTTTGGTGGATTTTGCAATCGTTGCGACATGGTCGGACTGGTTCATATTGTAGCGAAATCGTTCGTCACGTCTCTGTTCGGCTTTCGTTAAAGAACCATCTTTTTTAGTGCTCGCTATGTCGCCATGGAATCTATTTGGACCAGCCGTATCCCCAAAGGTGGTGTCGGCGAACGATCCACCCTTGAGGCCGCCCGTGTCGCGGTTATGTACGTGGTATTCAGGCATCCCCACGCCCGACTCGTTGCGGCCGCCATGGGTATGCTTCAAGCGCCCTTCCATTCCCTCCTCGGCGGCGACCTCAAGAGCAGCCTCTATCAGGAGGTCCGTTTGATCGCGGTTTATGGTACCGCCACGGCGGCTTTCCAGGAAGAGATCTGCAAGCTGGTCGCGGATATCCGCTACCGGGCCTGGCAGTTGTCTGCGATCGGGAACCTCGGCTTCCCCTGGGGCTGGACGCAGCATTTCCGGCTTGGGATCGACGATGACCGGGTTGCCGATCGGACCTTGTCGGCCACCGGGCAGCTGATGCTGCTCGGGAGGAGTCCATCCCTCGCCAGGCGGGGGAGCATCGTCCACACCGAGCAGTTGCCTTTGCAGAAACGGAAACGCGCCCCCTAAGATCACGGACAAAGGCACCCGCACGGTCGTCCGGGGCATCGGCTGTGTTGGCGCTGGCAGGACACCGGGACCGGGGTTGGCGCCTTCTGGCTCCGGGCGATCCGCAGCGAAACTTCCGACGGTCGCGGCGTGCGCGGTTGGGATGAGCAGCGACCGGCGGCCGACTGTGTCGCTCAGCAGCGGCCTGTGGTCGATCACACCCTCTATGATGTAGCGGCCGTCGGGGCCGATCCGCGCCACCTTGGGCGGGTCGCTGAGCAGCAGGATGCGGTGACCGTCCTCCGGTTCGAGCCGCCCCGTCTCCGGCATTCCCTGCTGACGCTGTACCCGGAAGATCGCCTCCTCGACGGCGTCGTCCATGAAGCCGTGCGGTTCGGCGGTGCGGTCGTAGCGGTAGAGGCCGAGGGCGCCGAGGAGGCGCTGGGCGAGCTGGACGTCGGGGCGTTCGTTGTCGCCGTTCACGCCGACGCTGCCGGTGAAGCGGGCGTCGCGGGGCAGGTCGTGGCCGAAGGGGCGCTTCTCGCCCGAGAGGTCGAGTTCGATGTTGCGGTGGGTCTCGCCGCCGGGGGCGGCCCAGCCGTCCTGGCGCAGGCCGCGTTCGGCCTGATAGGCGCGCAGGCCGTCCTCGAACGGCCTGTCGGAGTAGCCGTCGAAGCCGTAGTCGGGCGCACTGTAGTAGCCGAGGCGCGCCAGGGCGTGCTTGGCGGCGAGGACATCGGCAGTGTCGTTGTCGCGGTCGCGGCCGACCTCGCCGCGCAGGGGCAGGCGGAGCATGTTCGTCTCCCGGAGAATGGGCGGAGCGGAAGGGCGGCCGGGGCGGCCGCGCTCCCGGGGGCAGTCCTCGCTTCAGTCGATGTCGGCGTAGAAGAGGTGCCGGCCGATGCGGGCGTGGGGGGTCTTGCCCGTGGCCCAGCGGGGGTGGACGTCGACGCTGTGATAGTGCGTGGCGCCGCCCGTCGGGTCGTCGAGGGTGCCGGCGACGGCGCGGCGGGCGATGCGTCTGGCGATGGCGAAGATCGGGTCGGCGTCGGTGACGGCGAGTAGCTTCGCGCGGTTCGGGTCGTCCTCGTTCCAGCAGGAGAACTGGTAGGCCTTGGTGCAGACCGAGGCGACGGTGCGGCCCCACCAGCCGGGGCGGGCGACGCGGTTCATGACGACGGCGGCCACCGCCTCCATGCCGCGCACCGGCTCGCCCCGCGCCTCGCCCCAGATCGTGCGGGCGAGCAGGTCGACGGGATCGTTCGTGTTTTGTTCCCTGATGGGGATGAGGCGTGGACGCATTGAGTATCTCCTTCTGTAGCGTCAGTGCTGTTCGACAGATTTCCGGCCTCCCCGGCCGGAGCGAAGCGGAGAGCCGGGGCCCAGGAGCCGGCGCGTCTCCCCCTGGGCCCCGGCTCTTCGGGGCTGCGCCCCTGCGGCCGGGGAGGTGGCTATACGGCGAACCGGGTGTCCGCGTGCCACTCCGGGCCGCCGGGGCGCCAGTCGCGGCGAGGCAGGACGGGCACGGGGCCGATGCGCACCGGTTCGGCGAGGACGGCGCCGGCGACCGCGTCCAGGCCGTCGTCGCGGCCGCGGCGGCCGGGCCGCCATTCGCGCATCTCCGACGGGAACGGTGTGTCCCAGACGCTCTCGTGCGCCCAGAGCCGGTTCGCGGCCAGCAGCGGGTCGAGCGCGTCCAGGATGCGCCGGTCCTTGGCGCGGTGGCTGGCCACCTCGACGACGGTGCAGCCGACCTTCCGGGCGCCCATCGCCTTGCGCAGCATGCCGGGCAGGAAGCGGCCGAGGCCGTTCTGCTCGACCACGACGCGCGGCAGGTGCAGGTCCGCGGCGAAGTCCGCCACCTGGCGGCAGAGCTGGTCGGCCTCCGGCTCCGGCGAGGCCGGGTCGTGGGTCAGCCAGGCGATGCGGTGCAGGTAGCGCCGGTCGTTTTCGTCGACGAAGACGGCGGCGACGACGCTGCCGTCGCCGCGCTCCGGCGCGCCGTAGGCCGGATCCCACCAGCAGCCGGCGGCGACCATGCGGCGCCCGTCGAGCCGCAGCTCGGCGCGGCCCTGGACCTCGCGGTATTCCAGTTCCTCGCGGTAGAGGGTGATGCGGTCGGGGTCGAGCCGTCCGTCCTCGGCGCTCATCGGCTGGAGCAGCATCTGGCTGGCGAAGCGTGCCGGGCCGGTGCTGGCGCGGATGCGCTCCACCGCCTCGGGCGGGAAGCGTTCCGGCCAGGGGCTGACGCCGTCCGGCCCGACCAGCGGCACCTCCAGGCGGACGAAGCCGTCGAGGAAGGCGCGCTCCTCGCCGGCGTCGCGCCGCGGCTCGGCGGCGTAGATCGAGTAGAAGCTGTGCGGCGTGCCGGCGTAGAGCAGCAGGCCGCCCGGCTCGAGCACGTAGTCGATCTCGCCCAGGCGCTCGCGCAGCGTGGCGCGCTTGCCCGCCGTGTCGGAGGTGCGCGGCACCTCGACATCGTCGCAGACCACGACGTCGGCATGGCTGCCGGTGATGTTGCCGGACAGGCCGCGCGCCAGCAGCGACGGATCGCGCGCCGCGTGCGGCCGCGCCACGGTGAAGCGGTCGGCGGCCCACTCGGTCCGGCGCGCCGGCAGCAGGCCGCGCGTCGCCGGATGCAGCTCGACGGTGCGCCGGGCGACGCGCACCAGCTTCGCCGCCAGCGGCGCGTCGGCCGACAGCACCAGCACCCGCAGCATCGGCTCGCGATGCAGCAGCCAGATCGCGAACAGGCCGAGCAGGGTGGACTTGCCGCTGTTGCGGAAGGCGAGCAGCAGCAGGCGGCGGTCGCCCCGGCTCCAGCGCGCGTCGAGCCAGCGCGCGATGCGCCCGTGCAGTGCCGGCGTGTCCCGGCCCTGGTTCCGATTCCACAGCCACACGAATTGCGGGAAGCGCAAGCCGGTCGGCGCGGGCTCAGTCATCCGGTTGCACCTCCAGTTCGGGCGGCATGTCGCGCAGCAGCGCCACGAGGTCGACCATCGGATCCGGCCCCCCTGCTTCCGTCGCCGCGGCTTCCGCCGCCGCGGCGCGGGCGAGTCGGCCGAGGCGCAGCAGGCCCTGCAGGTGGGCGAGGGCGCCGCGTGCCGCCGCCGGATCGGTGTCGGCCGCGGCGCGGTACTGGTCGAAGACGGTCCGGACCAGGCCGGGCAAGGCCGCCTCGATCTTCGCCGCCTGCTCGGCGAGCGCTCCCGCCGTCACCAGCCCAGCAGCTTCGTCGCCAGCCAGCCGCTCAGGCCGAGCAGGCTGACCACGGCGGACAGCAGGGTCGTCATGATCCGCCACTGCAGGCGCTCGATCGTCAGGCCGACCTCGCGCAGGCCGGTCCGCAGTTCGGCCAGCGCCTGGCGGATCTCGTCGCGGAACTCCGCCGCGCGGTCGTGCCGCCGCTCCTCGCGCTCGCGGCAGGTCGCCTCGTGCGCACGCAGCGCCCGTTCCGTCGCCGTCGCGATCTCGATCGCACGGGTTTCCATCGAATGGGCTTCCAGGTCCGGCGGAAGAGTCGTCCTCCGGGCGCGCGGGCTCATCCATCGTGCCCTCCCGGGCCGCGGTTGGTGGTCATGCGGGTGCTCCTGTGGGGTGTAGGGGCCGGTCAGGCCTCGGCTTCGAAGACGATGCCGTTCAGGTTGAGCTTCGTGTTGCTGCCCTTGCCGAGCGCTACGCCGCCGTTCGAGCCGGCGGGGAAGACGAAGAGCTCGCCGGCACTGGCGGTCGGGTCGCCGGTGGTGACGCCGAAGGGTCGGATCACGTTCGGCCGGAAGCCCGGCGGCAGCTCGAAGATCGGCGCGGTGGTGGCGACGGTGCCGCCCTTCACGCTGCCGCGCAGTTCGACCATGCCGTCGGGGCGGCGGCGGAACTGCGGCTCCTGGTGCGTCGGGCTGAAGCCGGTCCAGCCGTTCAGCAGCGTCGGCCGGATCCAGTTGCCGTTGCCGGCTACGGGACGTGGCCGGACGGCGCGGCAGAGTGCTGCGGCGAACGCCTTGGCGACGGCGACCTGCCCCTCGACGGTGGGATGGATATTGTCGTTGTACCAGCCGAGGCAGGTGCCGAAGGCGTCGGCGACGTTTGCCATCCCGTGGCCGTTCTGCGCGCAGAAGCGCTTCACCGCCGCGCGGTAGGCGCCGCCCTTCTCGTAATGGGCGGCACCGACGCCGACGACGCCGGAGATGTCGTTGCGGGTGAACACCGGGAAGACGCCGAAGATCGGCACCGCGCCCGCCGCGACGATCCCGTCGGCGATGGTGGCGAGGTTCGCCCGGAAGGTCGCGAGCGGCGTCTGCGCCTGGACGTCGTTGGTGCCGACCATGACCAGGACGTGGCTGTGGCCGGAGAGGTCGAGGTCGTCGACCGCCGCCGCCCAGTAGGCGCTGTCGGTCGAGCTGACAGCGTGGTAGGCGACGTTCAGCGGGCCAATCCCGGGCAGGTTCACCGCGGCGGCCTGCAGCAGCGCCGGCCAGGGCAGCGAGGCCCAGGCGCCGTAGCTGATGCTGTCGCCGATGACGGCGATGGAGAGCGGGCGCGGGCTCTGCGGCAGATGCCGCGTGGTCCGCACCGGATCGAGCAGTGTCACCGTGCCGGAGACGTGCCAGCTCGCGGTGAAGCCGATATCGGCAATGAAGTTGGCGATCGGGTGCCGGTGGATCAGCCAGTCGTTGACGTAGACCTCCACCGTGCCCGCATCGACCAGCCGCAGGCCGAGCGTCACCGAGGCGCCGGCGGGCGCCAGCGCATAGGCGCCGCCGTTCGGCGTGACCAGCACCTTCACGACGCCGCCCGGCGTCTCGATCACCTGCATCTGCGGCAGGCCGGAGAACAGGGCAAAGTCGTAGCGCTTCAGGTCGGTGATCAGCACGGCGGTGACGAAGCCGCCGGCGACAGCCGCCGCACCCGTGTCGCGGAAGGTGACCTCGTACTGCTCGCCGACGACCGGCGGGCGGTTCAGGAACACGCCCTCCTGGCCGCTGGCGAAGGCCTCCTCCCAGGACACGCTGTCGGCGGCGAGCGTGCCGGTGAAGGCGCCTTTGGTCGCCGTCCCGCTGATCGATGCGGGCGTCCAGCCGTCGTCGAAGTTCAGCGCCTCGATCCTCTGGTCGCAGGCGAGCGCCGCGGCCGCCGCCGTGCCGATGCCGTGCAGGGCGAGCGGGACGGCGTGGTTGGCCGGCTTCAGGTGCTGCGTCTGGTGCACCGGGTTCTGCACCGTCAGCGGCGTGGCGAGCGCCATGTCGCGCGTGTTCGGGTTCTCGTCGACCGTCACCACGACGCCCGGATCCGCCTCGACGACGCAGCCCGACAGGTCGGGCCGGCTGCCGGCGAAGCGGTAGGTGCCGGGCCCGGGCAGCCACACCGCGCCCTGCGCTCCGGCTGCGGCGCGGGCGGCCTGGAAAGCCGGCAGGTCGTTCGTCGTGCCGTCGCGCTTCGCGCCGAAGTCCAGGATGTTGGCGCGGTCGGCGAAGCGTACGGCCAGGGTGCGCGGTGCCGCGGACCCGGTCGCGACGACGATGCTGCCGGCGGCGTCTGCCGGTGCCGCGGCAAGGTCGACGGCGGTGGGTGCGCCGAAGCCGTCGAAGCCGAGCAGCCGGCCGGCCCGCTGGGCGCGCGGCGGCAGGGTGGCGTCGATGTCCTCGTCCGCCGGGGCGAGGCGCAGGGTGCGGGCGCGGTCGACGTCCAGCTGCTGCAGGGCCGCCGTCTGGTAGTCGAGTTCGTCGTTGAGGGTGCGGGCGCGGAAGGCGCCGCCCTCCTGGAAATCTGTGGTGCGGGCGATGACGAGGTCGCGCAGCAGGGTCACCCGGACGCCGGCCTGCGGGGCCGTGTCGAAGGTGACCGTGCCGCCGGCATCGTCGCCGGCGCCGGCGACCGTGAAGCCCGCGACCTGCCGCTCGTCGTCGAGCCAGACGCCGAGGTCGTCGGCGGCGAAGATCGGGAAGGGATAGACGAAGCCGGTCTGGACGCCGTCCGCGGCATACTGCACGCGCGGCGAGACGTCGCCGATCCGGATGTGATCGGTGGTCATATCGGTGCCTTTCGGGTGGATGGTCCGCGGGCGAGCCCGCCGCAAGGCCGTGTCAGCGGATGTAGCTGCTCACCAGCTGTGCCTGGTCGAGCAGGTTGCGGCGCTTGTCGAAAGCGATGCCCGTGCGGATCGCGTCGATCTGGCGCTGGCGCCGGGCGAAGGCGTCCAGCGTCTCGGTTTCGCTCTCGTCGATAAGGCCGGCGAGCAGCGCCTCGCCGGAGCCGCCGTTCGTTCCGCCGGCACCGGCGCCCAGCCGGGCGCGGGCGGTGGCGCTGGCGGCGGCGAGGGCCCGGGCGCGGCGGCGCTCCTCGGTCTCGCGGTCTGCCTCGATCTGGGCGATCTGCGCCTTGGCCTCGGCCTTGCGCTGTTGGTTGGCAAGGGACAGCTGCTGACTGCGCATCAGCAGGTCCATGGTGCCGAGCCCGCTCAGCGCGAGTGCGGCCACGGGAATCGAAGAGCCCATCAGTCGTTCACCTGTAGTCGCGTGTTGACGGAAAGGATCGTGCAGGGCAGCGGCGCGTCCTGCGCCACGCGCCAGACCGGTGCGGCTGCCGGGCCGAGGTCGCCGCGCCGCCAGCCGATGGCGCGCACGCGCCGGTCACCGGTGAAGCGCGGGGCCGGCCCGTCGAGGACCCCAGCCGGGCCGATGCGCCGGAAGGCGAGGTCGGCGAAGCCGCGGCCGATGTCGAGCCGCAGCGCCCCGGTCTCCAGCAGGCGGAAGGTGATCTCCACCGGCCGCCAGGTCCGGCCCTGCACCGAGCTTTCGCCGAAGGCCGGCGGCAGCGGTTCGATCTCGTGGGTATAGGCGAGCCCGGCGGCGACGCTGCGCGCCGGTGCGTCGAGATGGATGGTCCCGTCGGTCACCAGCGCGTCGGGCCGCAGGGTGCCGTCGGCGACGATCCGCACCGTGCGGCCCTCCAGATGGTCGAGACCGCTCCAGGTGTCGGTGGGATCTTCGGACTCGCCGGTCAGCGCGCTGTCGGTCAGCAGCCCGTCGTCGAACGTCTCGATCAGGAAGGCGCCGTCGCGCTCGACCAGCAGCCACACGTCGCCGCCGGTGCAGGCCGCGGCGCGGATGGCGCCGGCCGTCGACTGGAAGGTCCAGGCCGTCACCTGCTCGGCGCGGTAGACGGTGAGCGTCGCGAGGCTGCCGTCGCCCAGCACGACATGGAAGAGGCGCTGGCCGGGGTCGTAGTCCTGGTCCACGGGATCGCGGAAGGCGTGCCGGGCGAGCAGCGCCAGGTCGGTCGCCTGATAGGCCTGCTCGATGTCGGCGAACAGGAACTCGCGCAGCTCGCGCCCGCTGCGCGCCGCGAACAGGGTGGCACCGTCGACGTCGCGCGGCGGCACCTGTCGGGCGACAACCGAACCGACGCGCGTCTGCCGGCGGACCTGCAGTGCCGCCGGGGTCAGCGGTTCGCCGGTGACCATCCACTCGGCGCCCGAGGTGAAGACCTGCAGGTGGCGGCCGGAGAAGACGGCGCGGATGGCGTTCACCTGGTCCGACAGGATCGGGAACTCGATCGCCTCGTCGTCCAGCCCGGTGCCCAGGTCGAAGTTGAAGAACTCGCCCGATTTCGACAGCCACAGCCGGTTCGGCTGGTCGCGGCTGCCGCCGAGGACGAGCCGGTCCTGGTGGAAGCACACCGAAGCCGGCCAGCCGCGGACGGCGGAGAAGGCGGCCTCGTCCCAGTCCGTGGTGGCGGCGGTGTCTTCCAGGTCCTCCTTCACCGTCGCCGTCGCCTGGGTGGGCGAGACGACCGTGGCGATCTCGACCTGCCTGCGCTTCAGCCGGAAGCGGAGGCCGACATGGTCGGCGACGAAGTGATCGGCCGAGGCGGTCAGGGTGACGGTGCCGGTCGTGCCGCCGGGCGTCAGGGTCACCGCGTCGGCGGCGAAGCGCTGGAACGGCACGCGCAGCAGCCCGTCCTCCTCGACGAACGCCCACGGGGCGATCGTCCACACGCTTTCCGACGTGCGGCTGACGCGGCGGGGCGGCAGATCCGGATGCACCACCAGAAGCGTGTCGGCGGACTGGGTCCAGACCAACTGCGGCAGGTGTGCCGCCGTCCAGGGCGACGCCACGGCGGCGACCGGCTCGCCCTCGCGCAGGACGTCGATCCAGCCGTCGGTCAGCACCAGCAGGTAGGTCTGCTCGGTGTTGAACTCGAAGGCGGCGAGGCGGCCGGGGCCGCGCGCCGTCGCGACGAAGCGTGTGCCGGCCCGTCGCGCCACGCCGCCCGTCGGCCGGATGAAGACGTTGCGCAGCCGCGCCGCGCCATTAGTGTAGGCCGAGAGTTCGCCGCGGCCGAGCAGGTCGGGCGACAGTTCGCCCGCGGTGAAGCTGGTCTTCAGATGGTCGAGCCGGCTCATCCGCGCGCCTCCACCAGCGGGAAGCGGTCGAGCGCCTGGGCGGTCTCCTGCTGCGCGTCGATCAGGCGGGCGCGCCGCATCTCGTCGTCGGCGAGCTTGAAGAGCAGCTGCGCGCGGGCCGTGCTCTCGGTGATCGGCGTGCAGAACTCCGCCGCCAGCCGCGCGATCAGCGCCTGGTCGAAGAAGGGCGGGAAGTCGGCCTCGGCCGGGCGGAAGATGTAGGTCAGCACGATCTCGTCGGTCGAGGCGTGCAGGCGCCGTTCGGCGATGCGGTAGGGCACGCCGCCGGTCGAAATCCCGCGCAGGAAGTCGGCCGGCAGCTGAAAGGCGTGGTCGTAGTCGGCGACCGGCGACGCGGCGAGGCGCGGCAGCCGCAGCTGTCCCGTGGCGAAGCCCCACGGGTGGACGGACAGCAGCGCGTCGCGCGTCGACGGATACAGGTTCGCCGCCACCTCGGCCTCGGCGGTCCCCTCCTCGAAGGAGGCGATCGGCGCCGCGCCGAGCTTCAGCAGTGCGCACGAGCAGAGTGCGAGCGCGGTCAGGGCCATCGGATGCTCCTGTCGGGGAGGGGAATGCGTCAGGCCGTCGCCGCGACGGTCACCGTGCCGCCGGCGTTCGTCGCGACCCGGCGGATGCCGGCCGAGCCGGCGCTGTCGGCGATGACGATCAGGTCGGCGACGCGCAGCATGGGGGCAGCCTCGTTGAAGTAGCCGGAGGCCGTGATCGCCGCGAGCGCATCGGCGCCGCTGCCGTACTGCCAGAGGGTGAAGCCGTTGGCGTAGGCGATGACCGAGAGGTTCCTGGACTGGAAGGCCATGGGAAGTTCCTTTTGGTGGTGCGTGCGTAGGGGCGGCGCTCGCCCCGCCTGCGGCCGTGGGGCCGGACCGCCCCGTGCTTCGAGACGCGTCGCTGCGCGCCGCTCCTCAGCATGAGGCGGTCCTACTGGTCTGGTGGGTTTGGCAGGCCCTCGTGCTGAGGAGCGCCCGACAGGGCGCGTCTCGAAGCACGGGGAGCGGAAAGAGCCCTCAGCTCTCCAGGCAGCGCAGCGTCACGACGCCCGCGGGGTCGACGATCACGGCGCCCTGGCTCATCGAGTTGGCGACGAACCAGGCGGCGCGGTCGCCGTGCCAGGTGATGTCGCTCTTCACGTCGGCGCCCGAGGCGTGGCCGATCGCGGTCTTGTGGTACCAGTGGCAGGAGCGGACCGAGCCGGTCAGCGTCAGCCCGGAATGCGGCATCCACAGCGTGCCGAGCCAGCGCTTCGCCTGGGTGCTGCGCCAGGGCAGTTCGTCGGCGCCGACATAGTCGGCATTGGCGAACTCCTCGATGTCGAGCAGTTGGCTCCACTGCTTCCAGCCGATGACGGCGTAGCGCTGGCCGTCGTCCGGCACGTCGGCGCCGCCCAGCGCCTCGAACGCCGCCAGCACCTTCGCCTTGGTCAGGCCATCGGCGGCACCGCCGGCATAGTTCGTCGACGTGTCCAGCTGCTTGATGATGAGTTCGTCGGTCTTGCGGCCGAGGGCGTAGGCGCCGGCGTTGGCGATGACCTGGCGCTCGTCGGACTTCACCTTGATGTCGTCCAGCCGGTCGACCCAGTCGCCGGCGTAATAGTCGTAGAGGAAGCACTCCACCGGCGTGTGGTTCAGGTTCATCACCGGGATCTGGCCGTGGCGCGACTTGGTGGCGGCGGTGCCGGCGCCGACGCGCTGGAAGGTGGTCGAACTGCCCTTGATGTTGCCCTTCGAGCGCACGGTCTGGCGCAGCTTCGAGCCCATCCGCTGATAGGCCATGTGGACGTCCGCCTGGAAATGCTTGACGAACGCCTGATCGATCGAGGTCGACATGCGGTTTGATCTCCTTTTGTTCTCTTGAACGCCGAGGCCCGTCAGCGCGCGTCGCCGAACAGCCGGCGGAAGCCCTCTTCGACGTGGTTGACCAGTTTCGGGTCGCGGTCGCGCCAGTAGCGCGGGTCGCGCATCAGGGACCGCAGCGCGTCCTCGTCCTCGGGCGGCTGGGTCGCACCGCCGCCGAGGACGCCGGGTTCGCCCGACGCCATCATCTGCTTCAGCGCCATCACGCCCTCGTAGGTCGTCGACAGCGCCTGGAGCAGTTCCGGTTTCAGGTGCGCCTTGCCCCAGGCGAGCATCTGGCGCGACGCCTCGCGCCAGCGCGTCTCGCCGCCGAAGGCCTGGGCCAGGCGCTCGGTGTCGCGCTGCGCCTCGCGCTCGGCCGCGTCGCCGCCGACCAGCGGCACCAGCACCTCGGCGGCGAGGTCGTAGACCAGCTTCGCCTGGGCGTTGGTGAAACCGGCGGCGTGCAGGCGGCGGTTCACTTGCGGATCGCCGGCGCCGAGCGCTTCCGGCACGGCGAAGTCGTACGCGTCGGCGGACGCGGGCGGCCGTTCGGCACCGGCCAGCTCGGCATAGGCGCGGGCGAGGTCGTCGACCCGCACCTGGCCGGCCTGAGCGTCCCAGAAGGGTTCGGGAACGTGCTCCGGCCGTGCAGGGGCTGCGGGCGCGTCCATGGGCGCGTTGGCGGGCGTGTGGGTGTATTCCGGCGCCGCAGGCGCCGGTTCGAAGCTGCTTTCGTTCATGGTGGTCCTTTCGAGAAGGTCGGAGCGCTGGCGTCGAGCGATGGCCTACCCGCGGCCCCGGGCGATCAGCGCCTCGATGGTGGCGACGAGGGCGCGCTGGCCCTCGACGAAGCGCAGCAGGGCTTCGCTCGCCTCGGGGCCGAGGCGGCGGTCGATGGTGACGGCGCGCAGATGGGCGAGGGCGGTCGCGCCGTGCGGCCCGGCGAAGGTGCAGGCGAAGGCCCGCGCCACCTCATCCGAGGACATCGGCCATCCCCGCCAGCAGTTCCGCCGGCAATTGTACGGCGGCGCCCGGTGCGGCTTCGGCCGGCGAACCGGTTTCCCGCATCAGCTCTGCCGGTACCCCGAGGCGGCGGCCGATCCAGCGCGCGGTGGCCGCGCCGTCGACCACCGATGCGGCGTCCGGTCCGAGCGTCGCCGTCGCTTCCAGCCACATCAGCGTCGCCCGCACCTCCGCCTCGGCCTGGATCATCGCCAGCGGCGAGCGGTATTCGAGCGTTACCGTGCGGCCGTCGATGACGATGTCGGGCACCTCGCCGCGCCGGCGCAGCAAGGCCAGGCCACGCGTCACCAGCGGCGACAGCAGCTCCGACTGCAGCCGGCCGTAGGTGGCGCCAAGCACCCGCGCCATCTCCGCGGAGCGCTGCAGAACCTCGGTCGCCGTCATGCGCGGCGCGTCCACCGGCCCCAACCGGTCGACCAGCAGGGCGTGGCGAATGCGAGCGCGCAGGTCGTCGAGCACCAGCTGCGACACGTCGAACCTGCCGGGGGCGGCCAGCGGGGTCAGGCCGGCCGAGCCCTGCGCCTTCGGGATGATGGCGCCGGGGACGAGGCGCACCGTCGCCGGGTTGAGCACGCCGTCGTCATCGGCCTGCCAGATGCCGGTGACGGCGATCGAGGCGTTCTTCAGGATCAGCTCGACGACCTTGTTGGCGGTCTTGATGTCCGGCAGCGCCTTCATCACCGGCGAGCGGCCGTAGACCTCGCCCGGCGCCTTCAGCCAGCGGAAGTTGAGGAAAGGCGAGGCGGTGAACCGGCCTTCGCCGAGGAGCCGAGCCTCGCCGTCGGCGGAGGCTTCGAGCACGGCCGACCAGAGATAGCCGCCCTTCTCGGGTTCGACCGTTTCCAGCAGGGCGTGCCGCGCATCGGCGGCGTCGCCCTCTTCGGGATCGGGCAGGTCGGCACTGGGGAAGCGTGCCCGGATCTGTGCGGCGGTCAGTTCGGCGCGCCGGAAGGTCCGGTCGAGCGCACCGGACGGTCCTTCCTCCAGGACGACGTCCTCGATCGGCACCGCCGTGAAGCGGAAGGCCGATTGCTCGCCCGGCTGCGCCTCCTCGAAGAGCAGCGACGCCGTGCCGGCCGTCACCAGGTCGAGATAGGCCTGCTGCATCTCGGTCGCGAAGTTCGACCGGTCGAAATGCCGCTGCAGCGTCTCCGCCGCGCGGTCGAGCGGTGCCGCCACCGCGGCGGCCTCCTCCGGCGTCAGGTCGGGACCGGGGGCCAGGCCGAACCAGCGCGACCAGGGCGGCGTCAGTTCCGCCACCAGGCTGGCCGCCAGCTGCTCGACCGCGTCGGGCGCAGTGCCGTCGAACAGGCGGTCGGCCGACTTGGCGCCGGGACCCTCCAGGCGCGTGCGGTGCGGCATCACCTGTTCGAAACAGTCGCGCCAGTGCGATTCCCACTGGCAGCGTCGGTCGCGGGCCGCGGCGAAGCGCCGGATCAGCGCATCGGCGCGTGTCGTGTCGGAGTCCGGTTCGGACGCCATCTCACTGGCCCAGCAGGCTGCGCCGGCCGGGCGCGCTGTCCTCGGTGCGCAGCAGGCCGCGCGGCCCCGTCTCGATCAGGCCGGCGCGGCCGCGCAGCCGGCGCAGCAGCAAGCGTTCGCGCTCGCGCTGCTCGTTCTCCGCGGCGGTGTCGGGAATCGGCTCCGGGTCGGGGATCTTGGGGCTCGAGAAGAGTCCGCCCATGCTCGTGTCGCTCCTCTAGTGGGCCGATGCGGGGCCCGGAAACGCGAAGCGCCCGCCGGTGGGGACCGGCGGGCGCGGGTGTGGCTCGTTGAAAGGGAATATGATCCAGGCGTCTCGGCATGTCAAGGAAAATATTCTTTTTCTTCCTCCAAGGTCTGGTACAGCCGGTGCGGCGTCAGGATGCCGCGGGCGTGGATGCCCAGCGTGCGCTTGACCACCTCGACGCAGGTCAGCGGTGCCGCCGGCGCCGGCCCGCCGGGCTCCCGGACCCTCGCTCCGACCACGGTGAAGCCCGCATCGCGCCACCGCTCGGCCGCGTCTTCCAGCGTCATGCCGGGGAACACCTCGACCGCCATGCGGTCCGAGAGCGGATCGACCAGGACCGCGGCGCCGCGCCGTTCCAGCAGAACGAAGCAGTGCCGGAAGCCGGGGCGCAGCGGCAGCAACCGCTTCAGCCGGGTCTCGTCGGCGAAGGCGACCAGCGCCCGTTCGCGCTGGCCCGGGCGGGTGGGATCGGGGCGGCGGCTCATGCCACGATTCCCTTGCTGCGGAGGACCGGTTCGAGTCGCGCCAGCGCCTCGTCCCAGAGGCGGGCGGAGCGGCGCTGTGGCCGCGAGGTGCCGTCCGGCGCGGTGAAGCGCCGGCCGAAATGGACCAGCACCTTCAGGTGCGCGGGGAGCAGCGTGCGCGCCCGGTAGAGGCGGTCGACGCTGCGCAGGATGTCCGCCGTCTCGCACGGCCGGATCGTTTCGGCGCAGCCGGCGCGGGGCCGCGCGCCCTCCAGGCGCGCCGTCTCGCCGGCGACACACCAGAACCAGGCCTCGGCCGCATTGCCGAACGGCTCGCCCTCGGCCCAGCCGCCGGAAACGGGGATCAGTCGCGGGGATGGCATGAATCTTCTCCTATTAAGTTCCGGTTTTGTTCTTATGAATTTTTGCCTACGGACCGTCAAGAAAAAATGTGTGACATTGTTCCCATGCTGCGACACGCCGACGTCTGGACCGCCATCGACAATCTCGCCAAGCGCAAGGGCATGTCCCCCTCGGGGCTGGCCAAGCGGGCGGGACTCGACGCGACGACCTTCAACAAGAGCAAGCGCACGACGCGCGACGGCAAGCTGCGCTGGCCGTCGACGGAAAGCGTGTCGAAGGTGCTGGCCGCGACCGGCACGACGATGGGCGAGTTCCTGGCCGACATCATCCGCGCCGAGGGCAACAGCCTGCAGCGCATTCCGGTGATCGGCCACACCCAGGCGGGGGCGGCGGGCTTCTTCGACGACGCCGGCTACCCGGTCGGCAGCGGCTGGGACGAGATCTCGTTCCCCGACGTCAGCGACCCGAACGCCTATGCCCTGACGGTCAGCGGCGACAGCATGAAACCGGTCTATCGCGACGGCGACATGGTCGTCGTCTCGCCGAACTCCAGCATCCGCCGCGGCGACCGGGTGGTGGTGAAGACCGTCGACGGCGAGGTGATGGCCAAGGAACTGGTCCGCCGCACCGCCAAGCGCGTCGAACTCCACTCGCTCAATCCCGAATACGAAGACCGCACCCTGGCGCCCGAGCAGATCGCCTGGATGGCCCGCATCGTCTGGGCGAGCCAGTAGCGCCGCCTGCCTTCGGGACGACGACGCCCGCCACCGTCGGGGGGTAGTGGACAAGCGGGCGGTTCGGGAGTTTCCTCATCGGCGATGCACGTCGGCCTTCCGGCGGCGGCCCAGGGCCGCTACCGCGATCGCCGTCGATCGTCGACCGATCGAGAGGTCCCGCATGACGGACAAGATGGACAGCCTGGAATTCGCCGTCGATCACGACGCGCCGATTCCGTATATCGAACGGATCAGCACCTATTACGTGACCCTCGGCTACGGCAAGCCGTACCAGTGGGCGCGCTATTCGGACGTGCCGTTCACGCCGCTGAAGAAGCCGCTCGCCGAGAGCAGCCTGGCGCTCATCACCACCGCGGCCCCGTACCAACCCGACAAGGGCGACCAGGGTCCGCGCTCGGCCTACAACGCCGCCGCCAAGTTCTACCGGGTCTATTCGGACAGCACCGACGGCGATCCCGACCTGCGCATCTCGCACATCGGCATCGACCGCATCCACACGACCCAGGAAGACATGCGGACCTGGTTTCCGCTGAAGCAGCTGCGCCGCCTGCGGGCGGAGGGGCGGATCGGTTCGCTGGCGCCGCGCTTCCACGGGGCGCCGACAAATCGCAGCCAGCAGACCACCATCGAACAGGACTGCGTCGAGATCCTGGAGCGCGTGCGCGCCGACGGATCGGACGCCGCGGTCCTGCTCGCCAATTGACCGGTGTGTCATCAGACCGTGAGTCTGATCGCACGGCATTTGGAAGCGAACGGCATCCCGACGGTGATCATGGGATGCGCCAAGGACATCGTCGAACGGGTGGGCGTTCCGCGCTTCCTGTTCAGCGACTTCCCGCTGGGCAATCCCGCGGGACGGCCGAACGACGAGGCGTCCCAGGCCTTCACCATGGAACTGGCGCTGAAGGTGCTGGAGTCGGCGCCGGGGCCGCGGACGACGGTGCAGTCGCCGCTGCGCTGGAGCGAGAGCCCCGACTGGAAACTCGACTTCAGCAATATCAGCCAGATGTCGCCGGAGGAGATCGAACGGCGGCGCCGTGAGAACGACGCGATCAAGGAGGTCGCCCGCCAGCGGCGCGTGGCCGACGGCGTCGCGAAAGACCAAACCGGATAACGACGACCCTCGGTTCCCGCGGTGGCCGGCATGCTGCCGCCGCCGCGGGAACGGGGCATGTTCAGGAGGGACGTGAGTGAGCGCGACGCTACCTTTGGCCGGGATCCGGGTGCTGGATGTCGGGACGCTGATCGCCGGCCCGTTCGGGGCCACCATGCTGGGCGACTTCGGCGCCGAGATCATCAAGGTCGAGCAGCCGGGCATCGGCGACGCGCTGCGCGGCACGCCGCAGAACGGCAAGGCCTCGCGCTCGGAGAACTGGCTGGTCGAGGGCCGCAACAAGAAGTCCGTCACGCTCAACATGCGCGTGAAGGAGGGCCAGGACATCCTGAAGGAGCTGGTCCGGCAGTCCGACGTGCTGATCGAGAACTTCACCCCCGGCACGCTCGACCGCTGGGGCCTCGGGTGGGAGGCGCTGCACGCGATCAACCCGCGGCTGATCATGGTGCGGGTTTCCGGCTACGGGCAGACGGGCCCCTATTCGAAGCGCTCGGGCTACGACCGCATCGCGCTGGGCTTCTCCGGCTACATGTACCCGACCGGTTTCCCGGACCGCTATCCGGTGCGGCCGGCTTTCCCGACGGCCGACTACAACACCGGCACCTTCGGCGCGCTGGCGACCATGTTCGCGCTCTATCAGCGCGACGCCCAGGGTGGCGGCGTGGGCCAGATGATCGACCTCGGTCTCTACGAGGCGCCGTTCCGCATCACCGCCGACATGGTGACGAAGCAGGCCCGCACCGGCGAGGATCGCGAGCGCATCGGCAACCGCAACCCGACCTTCGCACCGGCCGGCACCTTCCTGACGCGCGACGGCCGCTACGTCCAGATCGCCGCCGGCGGCGACAAGGTGTTCGAGCGGCTGGTGACGGCGATGGACATGCCGGAACTGGCGAGCGACGAGCGCTACGCCAAGAGCCGCGCCCGCATCGCCCGTGCCGACGAACTGGAACAGCTGCTCGCCGACTGGATCGCCGGCCGTGACTTCGCCGACATCGAGAACCGTCTCGTCGGTGCCAATGTGCCGTTCGGCGGCATCTACACCGCGACCGACATCTCGACCGATCCGCACTATGCGGCGCGCAACAACCTCGTCACGGTCCATGACGAGGAGGAGGGCGACATCGTCATGCCCGGCGTCGTGCCGAAGCTGATGGACACACCCGGCCGCATCGCCCATGCCGGCCCGCCGCTCGGCCGGCACAACGCCGAGATCTATGGCGGCCTGCTGAAGATGTCCGACGCCGATCTCGCCAGGCTCGCCGCCGACGGCGTGATCTGACCGCCGTATAGGGCACGCCGGCCGGGACATTTCCGCTCCGGCCCACTATTTGCTCTGGCTGCCGCGCATGTCCCCCGCATCGGCGGGGGCGGCGGCCGGAGAGGAGCGGATGTCTTACGCGGTCAAGGAGATCTTCAAGACGCTGCAGGGCGAGGGCGGCCAGGCGGGCCGTGCCGCGGTGTTCTGCCGCTTCTCCGGCTGCAATCTCTGGTCCGGCCGCGAGAAGGACCGCGCCGGCGCCGTCTGCCGCTTCTGCGACACCGATTTCGTCGGCACGGACGGCGAGGGCGGCGGTCGCTTCGCCGACGCGGCGGCGCTGGCCGACGCCATCGAGGCGGCGTGGGGACCGGACCGTGAGCGCCGCTTCATCGTCTTCACCGGCGGCGAGCCGCTGTTGCAGCTCGATACGGACCTGCTGCGCATCGTGCGCGCCCGCGGCTTCGAGAGCGCGGTCGAGACCAACGGCACCCAGGACCCGCCCGAGGGGCTCGACTGGATCTGCGTCAGCCCCAAGGCCGGGGCGCCGCTGCGCCTGACCGCCGGCGACGAGCTGAAGCTGGTCTTCCCGCAGGAGGGCATCGATCCGGCGCAGTTCGCCGGGATGGATTTCCGGCATTTCTGGATCCAGCCGATGGACGGGCCGGACCGCGCGGCCAACACCGTCGCCGCCACCGCCTACTGCATGGCGCACCCGCACTGGCGGCTCGGCCTGCAGACGCACAAGCTCATTGGCATTCCCTGACCGTCCGTATCCATGAAGATCGCCCCATGAAGATCGTTCAGGCCTTCACCTTCGAGGCCGCGCACCGCCTGCCCAACGTGCCGCCGACGCACCGCTGCCACCGCATGCACGGCCATTCCTATCGCGTGGAACTGGTGCTCGAAGGGCCGGTCGACCCGCACACGGGCTTCGTCGCCGACTTCTTCGACATCGAGGAGGCCTTCGCCCCGCTCCTCCGCACCCTCGACCATCACACGCTCAACGAGGTCGAGGGCCTGGAAAATCCGACGGCGGAACACATCGCCGCCTGGATCTGGGACCGCGCCCGCCCGAGGCTGCCGCTGCTTGCCGCGGTGCGCGTCTACGAGACGCCGATGTGCTGGGCGGAGTATGCGGGTACTGTGCAGGCGTAGCGGTATCGGCGACCGGTAGCATGGCTGTGACAATCGCCTGCTAGAATGGCCGTACGAGAGGTGCGCCCCTGCTGCAACGGCGCACGGGAGATGCGCCATGCGGCTGGCGGTCTATAACGTCGAGAACCTGTTCGACCGCGCCAAGGCGATGAACCTGGGCAGCTGGGAAGAAGGCCGACCCGTTCTCGAGAACTTCGCGGCACTGAACGCCCTGCTCGGTCAGATCGAGTACGGCTCCGCCGACAAGGCACGGATGGCCGCGCTGATGGCCGATCTCGGCCTGGAGCGTTCCGACACCGGCAAGTTCGTCATTCTCCGGCGCAATCGCGGCGGACTGGTCCGGCGCCCGCGCGACGGCGGGGTCGAGATCGTGGCCGACGGCCGCGCCGACTGGGTGGGATCGCTCGAACTGCGCGACGAGCCGATAGACGATCATGCGATGCGCAACACCGCCCGGGCGATGATCGACATCGAGGCCGACGTGCTGGCGGTCGTCGAAGCGGAGAGCCGGCCGGTTCTGGCGGCTTTCAACACTGAAATCCTGCCGGCGCTCGACGGGACGCCGTTCAGGCACGTGATGCTGATCGATGGAAACGACGAGCGCGGCATCGATGTCGGCCTGATGAGCCGCGATGGCTTCCCGATCGGCCGGATGCGAAGCCATGTCGACGATCGCCTGCCGAACGGCTCGCCGGTCTTCTCGCGCGACTGTCCGGAATTCGAAGTCGCGACGCCGGGGGGCGGGCGGCTCGTCGTCCTCGTCAACCACTTCAAGAGCAAGGGCTATGGCGGGAAGGCGCGTTCGGACGCGCGACGCAAGGCCCAGGCCGAGCGGGTGGCGGAGATCTACGAGCGTCTGATCGAAGCGGGCATCGACGACATTGCCGTCGTCGGCGATTTCAACGATACGCCGGACAGCGCCCCGCTGCGGCCTTTGCTGACCTGCACATCGCTCACGGACATATTCGAGCACCCGGCGTTCGCCGACGGCGGCTACCCGGGGACCTTCGGCCTCTGCAACGCGGGCGACAAGATCGACTACATGCTCCTGTCGCCGAAGCTCTTCGAGAAGGTCCGCGCCGCCGGCGTCTTCCGCCGCGGCATGTGGCCGGGATCGCGGCCGAAGCGCTGGGATGTCTATCCGGAGCTTGGCCGCCCGCGTGAGGCCGCCTCCGACCATGCGGCGCTTTGGGCGGATCTCGATATCTAGTTTGTCCGCGGCCTTAAGGGTGCGGTCCCGCCGACGCGTGGGAGGAGGACGGCGCCGCACCGCACCGCGGTTGCTTTCCGGGCGCCGTCCGCCTACATTCCGCACCGCTTCGCCAGCTTTGGAGTAGCCAGGCCCCATGGGGGACGCCGGTCCGCGAGTGTTCGCGCACCGGCTCGTTGCCGTTTGGCCCGGTTCCATCATCGTGCAGGCATGGGAGTAACCGCGTGTTCGAGAGCCTTCAGGAACGGCTGACCGGCGTCTTCGACAAGCTGCGCCGGCGCGGCTCGCTCTCCGAGAGCGACGTCGACGCGGCGCTGCGCGAGGTGCGCGTGGCGCTGCTCGAGGCCGACGTGGCGCTGCCCGTCGTCAAGGACTTCATCGACCAGGTCCGCTCCAAGGCGGTCGGCCAGCAGGTGTTGCGCTCGGTCACGCCGGGCCAGCAGGTCGTCAAGATCGTCCACGACCATCTGGTCGAGTTCCTCGGCAAGGATCCCCAGGACCTCAGCCTGCGTGCCGCGGCACCGGTGCCGATCCTGATGGTGGGCCTGCAGGGCTCGGGCAAGACGACCTCGACCGGCAAGATCGCGCTCCGCCTGAAGGACCGCGAGAAGAAGAAGGTCCTGATGGCGTCGGTGGACATCCACCGTCCCGCCGCCCAGGAACAGCTGGCGCAGATCGGCCGCCAGATCGGCGTGGCCACGCTGCCCGTCGTCTTCGGCGAACTGCCGGTGGCGATCGCCCGGCGCGCCATGGAGACGGGCCGGCGCGAGGGCTACGACGTGGTCTTCGTCGACACCGCCGGCCGCCTCGGCATCGACGAGAAGATGATGCAGGAGGCGATCGCCGTCCGTGACGCGATCAATCCGCACGAGACGCTGCTGGTCGCCGACGCGATGACCGGCCAGGATGCGGTCAACGTCGCCAAGGCCTTCAACGAGCGGATCGGCGTCACCGGCATCATGCTGACCCGCGTCGACGGCGACGCGCGCGGCGGTGCGGCGCTGTCGATGCGCGCCGTGACCGGCAAGCCGCTGAAGTTCCTCGGCGTCGGCGAGAAGATGGACGCCATCGAGGCGTTCCATCCCGACCGCATCGCCGGCCGCATCCTCGGCATGGGCGACGTCGTCAGCCTGGTCGAGCGCGCCGCCGAGACGATCGAGCAGGAAGACGCCGAGAAGCTCGCGCGGAAGATGCAGAAAGGTCAGATGGACCTTGAAGACATGCTTTCGCAGCTGCGGCAGGTGAAGAAGATGGGCGGCCTGGGCGGCATCATGAAGATGCTGCCGGGCGTCGGCAAAATGCAGAAGCAGCTCGCCGGCGCCAACATCGACGAGAAGATGATCGGCCGCCAGGAAGCGATCATCCTGTCGATGACCAAGAAGGAACGCGCCCGGCCCGACCTCATCAAGGCGTCGCGCAAGCAGCGCATCGCCGCCGGCTCCGGCTCGACCGTCCAGGAGGTCAACCGCCTGCTGAAGCAGTTCCAGCAGATGCAGTCGGTGATGAAGAAGGTCGGCAAGATGGACAAGACATCCCTCATGCGCTCCGGCCTCGGCGGCCTGATGGGCGGCGGCGGCATGGGGGGAATGGGCGGTCCCGGCGGCCAGGGCGGTCCCTTCGGGCCGCGCGGGATGCGCTAGGTGTCATCTTTAGTGCTGTCATGCCCGGGCGGAGACCCGGGCACCCAGGGCCGCAGCCTGATGCGTTGCCCCTGGGTTGCCGGGTCTTCGCCCGGCAATGACAGGTAAAAGCAAGTCGTTCGAATTTCGAGTTCACCAGGAGCAGAGAAGCACATGGCCCTGAAGATTCGCCTCACCCGCGGCGGTGCCAAGAAGCGCCCGTTCTACCGGATCGTCGTCGCCGAGGCGACGTCGCCGCGCGACGGCCGCTTCATCGAGCGCCTCGGCAGCTACAACCCGATGCTGCCGGCCGACCACCCGGACCGCATCAAGCTGTTCGAGGAGCGGGTGAAGCATTGGCTCTCCGTCGGCGCCAAGCCGACCGAGCGCGTCGAGCGCTTCCTGGGCCGCGCCGGCCTGGTCGAGGTCCCCGCGATCCCGACCCAGACCAAGGCGAATCAGCCCAAGGCGAAGGCGCAGGAGCGCCTGAAGGCCGCCCAGGCCGCCGCCGAAGACGCGGCGTAAGGCGAAGCCCCTCACGGTTCTCGCGCCATGGTCCGTCCCGTTCCCAAAACAGCTGCCGCAGCGGCCGCGGATGCTCCCCTCCGGGGAGCGTCGGCGGAGCCTGCCGGCTGGGTGTGCCTCGGCGCGGTGGCCGGGGCGCAGGGGGTGCGCGGCGACCTGCGGATCAAGCCGTTCACGGCCGATCCGGCGGACATCGCGTCCTACGGGCCGGTCAGCGACGAGGCGGGCACGCGGCGCTTCACCCTGACCGTGCGCGAGGTGCGCAAGGACGTGGTGATCGCGTCGGCGGCCGAGGTGCGGGACCGCAACGCCGCCGAGGCGCTGCGCGGCGTGCGGCTCTACGTGCCGCGCGCGGCGCTGCCCGAGCCGGACGAGGACGAGTTCTACCACGCCGACCTGATCGGCCTCGCCGCGGTCGGCGAGGACGGGACGGTCTTCGGCACGGTGCGGGCCCTGCACGATTTCGGGGCAGGCGACGTGATGGAGATCGCGCGGGCGGAGGGCGGCCAGCCCTTCGCGGTGCCGTTCACGCGCGAGGTCGTTCCGGTGATCGACTTCGCCGGGCGCCGGGTCGTCGTGGTGCCGCCCGAAGGCCTGCTCGACCCGCCTGAAGCCGAGGGCGACGCGGAGGCCGGGAGCGACGACGGGCCGGAGGCGTCGCGATGAGCGAGCCCTGGCGCGCGGTCATGCTGACCCTCTTCCCGGAGATGTTCCCGGGGCCGCTCGGCTTCTCCCTGGCCGGCAAGGCCCTGGAGACCGGGCTGTGGGCCTTGGAAACGGTGGACATCCGCGCATACGCGCGCGATAAGCACCGCTCCGTGGACGATACCCCTTTCGGCGGCGGCGCCGGGATGGTCATGCGGCCCGACGTGGTCGACGCGGCCATCCGCGCCGGGCGCGACCCGCGCGGCCCGCTGGTCTATCTGACGCCGCGCGGTCGGCCGCTGACCCAGGACAGGGTCGAGGCACTGGCGGCGGCACCGGCGCTGACCGTGCTGTGCGGCCGCTACGAGGGCGTCGACGAACGTGTTCTGACGGCGCACGAGGCGGAAGAGATCTGCCTCGGCGACTTCATATTGTCCGGCGGCGAGCCGGCGGCCATCTGTCTGCTGGACGCCTGCATTCGCCTGCTGCCGGGCGTGATGGGTGAGGCGGCTTCGCTCGAGGAAGAGAGTTTCGAACGCGGCCTGCTGGAATACCCGCTCTATACCCGGCCCCAGGTCTGGGACGGCCGCCCGGTGCCGGAGGTGCTGCTCTCCGGTCACCACGAGCGGATCCGGGCCTGGCGGCGCGCGGAAGCCGAGACGGTTACGAGGATGCGACGACCGGACCTGTGGGCCCGGTACCAGGCGGAAGGAAAGGAAATCAGGTCATGAACATCATTCAGCAGCTCGAGCAGGAGCAGGTCGCCAAGGCCGTCGCACGCAGCGCCGTCCCCGACTTCCGTCCGGGCGACACGGTCCGCGTGAACTACAAGGTCGTCGAGGGCACGCGCGAGCGCGTCCAGGCGTATGAGGGCGTCTGCATCGCCCGCCGGAATTCCGGCATCAACTCGGCCTTCACGGTGCGCAAGCTGTCGTTCGGCGAGGGCGTCGAGCGCGTCTTCCCGCTCTATTCGCCGAACATCGAGTCGATCGATGTCGTGCGTCAGGGCAAGGTCCGCCGTGCGAAGCTGTACTATCTTCGTGGCCGCACCGGCCGCGCCGCCCGCATCGTCGAGCGCGCGCGTCCGCAGCGGACAAAGACTGCTGCGTCCGCGCAGGAGTAGATCGCAACGAGACGGAGGGCGGGCTTCGGCCCGCTCGCCGCGGACGCCAGCCGGCGCAGATGCCGGCCGAGCCGGCCCCGAGAGGCCCGCGGAGAGGTGTGGGATGAGCAAGCCGCGTACGCTGTTCGACAAGATCTGGGACAACCACGTCGTCGACACGCAGCCCGATGGGACCTGCGTGATCTACATCGACAAGCACCTGGTGCACGAGGTGACGAGCCCGCAGGCCTTCGAAGGCCTCAGGCTCGCCGGCCGTAAGGTCCACCGGCCGGATGCGACGATCGCGGTCGCCGATCACAACGTGCCGACGACCGACCGGAGCCTCGGCATCGAGGACCCGGAATCGCGGATCCAGGTCGAGACGCTCGAAAAGAACGTGGCCGAGTTCGGCGTTCCCTATTTCGCCGTCGACGACGTCCGCCAGGGCATCGTGCACATCATCGGACCGGAGCAGGGCCTGACCCAGCCGGGGATGACGATCGTGTGCGGCGACAGCCACACCTCGACGCACGGCGCGTTCGGCGCGCTGGCCTTCGGCATCGGCACGTCCGAGGTCGAGCACGTGCTCGCCACCCAGACGCTGATCCAGCGCCCGGCGAAGAACATGCGCATCACCGTCGACGGCGAGCTGCCGTTCGGCGTGACCGCGAAGGACATGATCCTCGCCATCATCGGCAAGATCGGCACCGCCGGCGGCACCGGCCACGTCATCGAGTATGCCGGCTCCGCCGTCCGGGCGCTGTCGATGGAAGGCCGCATGACGGTCTGCAACATGTCGATCGAGGCGGGCGCGCGTGCCGGCCTGGTGGCGCCGGACGAGACGACCTTCGAGTATCTGAAGGGTCGCCCCTCGGCGCCGAAGGGCGCGGCCTGGGAGGCGGCGGTCTCCTATTGGAAGTCGCTGCCCTCCGATCCGGGTGCGGTCTACGACACCGAGATCGTCATGAAGGCGGAGGACATCCAGCCCTTCGTCACCTGGGGCAACAGCCCGGAAGACGCGCTGCCGATCGGTGCCACCGTGCCCCGTCCGGAGGAGATCGCCGACGAGGGCAAGCGCAAGAACGTCGAGCGGGCGCTGGGCTATATGGGCCTGACCGGCGGCATGAAGCTCTCGGACATCAAGATCGACACGGTGTTCATCGGCTCCTGCACCAACGGCCGGATCGAGGACATCCGTGCGGCCGCCGCGGTCGCCAAGGGCCGCAAGGTGGCCGACGGCATCCGCGCGCTGGTCGTCCCGGGTTCGGGGCTCGTCAAGAACCAGGCCGAGGAGGAGGGGCTCGACAAGATCCTGCTCGAGGCCGGGTTCGAGTGGCGCGAGGCGGGCTGCTCGATGTGCCTCGCCATGAACGCCGACAAGCTGAAGCCCGGCGAGCGCAGCGCGTCGACCTCGAATCGCAATTTCGAGGGCCGTCAGGGACCCGGCGGACGCACCCATCTCGTCAGCCCCGCCATGGCCGCCGCTGCGGCGATCACGGGTCACCTGACGGACGTGCGCGAGTTGGTGGGCTAGGCTGCGGCCCGGAGAGGCCCAGAGGAGGCAACGATCATGGAAAAGTTCGAGACGCTGACCGGCATCGCCGCCCCGGTGGGTGACGCCAACATCGACACCGACCGCATCATCCCGGCGCGCTTCCTGAAGACCATCAAGCGCACGGGCCTCGGCAAGCACCTCTTCAACGACGTGCGCTACACGTCGGACGGCGCCGAGAACCCCAACTTCGTCCTCAACCGCGAGCCCTACCGCAAGGCCGAGATCCTGGTCACGACCGAGAATTTCGGCTGCGGCTCCTCGCGGGAGCACGCCCCCTGGGCGCTGCACGATTTCGGCATCCGCTGCGTCATCGGCGAGTCCTTCGCCGACATCTTCTACAACAACAGCTTCAAGAACGGCCTGCTGCTGATCAAGCTGCCGAAGGCCGAGATCGCAAAGCTGCTCGAGGATTCGCAGCTCGGCCAGAACGCCCGCATCACGGTCGATCTGGAGAACCAGCAGATCACCCGTCCGAACGGCGAGACGATCGCGTTCGGCATCGATCCGTTCCGCAAGCACTGCCTGCTGAACGGGCTCGACGACATCGGCCTGACCTTGAAGCACAAGCCGAAGATCGACACTTTCGAGGAACGGGATCGGCTGGCGCGCCCCTGGCTCTACACCGCGCAGACTGCGGCGGGGTGAGGTTGCGCGGCCCGGTCCTGCGATGGGGCGATCGGAGGCCCGGGGTTGGAGCTGGGCCGATGCGAAAGCTGGTAGCGGGATCCGTCGGCGTCGTGGCGACGGTGGTCGTTCTGGCCGTGTCATTTCCCGCGCCGGGCGTCGCGGCCGCATCGGCCGACGCGCCGCCGGCCCGCCCGGCGATGTCGGAGAAGCCGGCTCCGGAGAAGCCCGCAATCGAGAAGGCCGCACCCGAGAGGTCCGGCCTCTTGGCCGCGCCCTCTACGCCTCCGGCGGCGCAGCCCGTCTCTCCCCCGAAGATCCCGCCCTTCGACGTTGCGGTTCTCGCCACGGGCGTCCGGGCGTCGCGGGTGATGGGCAAGGCCGTGCGTAGCGAGGCCGGCGAGGATATCGGTACGGTCAACGACGTGATCATCAACCCGCCGGACCACGTCGCCTATGCGATCGTCGGCGTCGGCGGGTTTCTCGGCGTCGGCGAACGGCTGGTGGCGATTCCGTTCGACTCGCTCGAACCACGCGACCCCGGCGCCGGGCTGGTCCTCCCCGGCGCCACCAAGGACTCGATCAAGCTCCTGCCCGAGTTCAAGTATCCGCCCCGCGCCGAGCGGCCGCTGAACTGACCGCGGCGCGACCGCGCGCGGGCGGCTGCGGCCTCAGAGCCAGAACGGCCTGACGCCGTAATAGTCGTGCAGCTCCCGCCCATAGGTTTCGTCCGAAAGGTCGACCCGATCCCGGTCGCCGATGGTCGGCGCACCTTCCAGCGTGCTCTTGTCCAGGTCGACCACATAGGCGTTCTGCCGCGTGTCGTAGTCCAGGACGGCCCAGGGCAGCGGGTGGTAGCGCTCGCCGATTCCGAGGAAGCCACCGAACGACATGACCGCGTAGGCGACCTTGCCCGAGTATTTGTCGATCATGACCCGCTCGATCGTCCCGAGCTTGTTGCCGCTGCGATCGTGCACCTCCGTGCCCTCGACCTTGTCCGAGCCGATCAGGCGGCCGGCTTCGCTGGTCTCGACGGCGGTGTCTCTCATTCCGGTCTGCATGACGATCCTCCTGGATGCGCTACCCTAGGAACACCCGGTCCGGCGCGCCGTTCCGATTAAGGATCGTTAAGCCGCGGGATCCGCTCGGTGGCGACAAACGTCCGGCCATGGGCTAGAAAACGCTCCGCAACGACAATCCGAATGGACGGAGACGAAGGCCGATGCCGTCGAACAAGAAGCTGCTGGTACTCCCCGGGGACGGGATCGGGCCGGAAGTTGTGCGTGAAGTGCTGCGCGTCGTCGACTGGATGGACAAGCGCCGGCACGTGAGTTTCGACCTCAGCGAGGACCTCGTCGGCGGTGCCGCGATCGACGCCTACGGCACGCCGCTGAAGGAGGAGACGCTGGAGGCGGCGAAGGCGTCTGACGCCGTGCTGTTCGGCTCCGTCGGCGGTCCCCAGTGGGACGTGCTGCCCTTCGACCAGCGTCCGGAGCGCGGCATCCTCGGCCTGCGCAAGGGCATGCAGCTCTTCGCCAACCTGCGTCCGGCCAAGGTGTTCGACGCGCTCGTCGACGCGTCGACCCTGAAGAACGAGATCGTCCAGGGCCTCGACATCCTGATCCTGCGCGAACTGACCGGCGGCATCTATTTCGGCGAACCGCGTGGCATCGAGACGCTGCCCGACGGCACGCGCCGCGGCATCAACACCCAGGTCTACACGACGCCGGAGATCGAGCGCATCGCCCGCGTCGGCTTCGAACTGGCGCAGAAGCGCGCCAAGCGCGTCATGTCGGTCGAGAAGGCCAATGTGATGGAGTCCGGCGTGCTCTGGCGCGAGGAGGTGCAGAAACTGCACGACGCCGAGTTCCAGGACGTCGAGCTGCAGCACATGTACGCCGACAACTGCGCCATGCAGCTGGTCCGGGCACCCAAGCAGTTCGACGTGATCGTCACCGACAACCTGTTCGGCGACATCCTCTCCGACTGCGCCGCCATGCTCACGGGGTCGCTCGGCATGCTGCCGTCTGCCTCGCTCGGCGCCGTCGACCCGACCACCGGCCGCCGCATGGCGCTCTACGAGCCGATCCACGGCAGCGCGCCGGACATCGCCGGCCAGGGCAAGGCGAACCCGCTCGCCCAGATGCTCAGCCTGTCGATGCTGCTGCGCTACTCGTTCGACATGAACGAGGATGCCGACCTGATCGAGAACGCCGTCGAGAACGTCCTGAAGGCGGGCATCCGCACCGGCGACATCGTCGGCCCGGGCATGAAGCCGGTCTCCACGACCCAGATGACCGACGCCATCCTGAAGGAGCTCGACGCCCAGGCGGCGTGAGCGCCCGCGGACCGCGGCGTTTCGGGGGAGGTTCGCTCCGAAACGCCGCTCCGTTCGCCTCGTCCCCGGTGAGGCCTCCAGACTAGTCCGGGAACCCTACATAGCGCACGAACGCTTCGTTCGGCTCGCGCACCGAGCGTACCGCGTTGGCGGCGAAGCCGTCGTCGGGCCAGCCCATGGCGATGCAGGTCATGATGACCTCGTCGTCGGGGATGTTCGCCACCTCCCGCACCACGTCCGAGCGGGTGATGCCCTGGCCGTTGACCACGGTGCCGAGCCCGCGTTCCCACGCCGCCAGCACGATGCCGTAGCTCAGCGCCCCCAGGTCGAAATGGCAGGTGGCACCGGGATCGAGGATCCGGTCGTAGGTCAGCACGATCGACACCGGCGCATCGAACTGCCGGAAGCCGCGCATCACCCAGTCCTGGCGCATCACCTTGTCCTCGCGCGCGATGCCCATGGCGGCGAACAGTTCCTTGGCGATGTCCACCTGCCGCTGCCGGTGCACGCCCTCGTAGGGGCCGTGGGTGTGGATGTCCCGGTTCGCCTTCGCGCCCGCCAGCATCAGCTCGGTATTCCGCCGCCGCACCTCCTCCAGCGGCTCGCCCGTCAGCACGTGGACGTGCCACGGCTGGCTGTTCATCGACGACGGCGCCCCCTTCGCCACATGCAGGATCTCGTCGATCAGTTCGCGCGGCACCGGATCCGGCTTGTACCCGCGAACGCTCCGGCGCGTGGCGACGAGTGTCGTGAAGTCCATGTTTCCCCCTGATGGTGCGATCTGCTTCGGCCGCAGATTGGCGGGCGGCGGGGTCCGCGTCGAGTGGCACCACGAGGCGGATGCACCAGCACATAGGCGGCCGGCGATCCTCTATGCTGAATGCTCGCCCGATTGCTTATACTGGGCGGCGCAACCTGATCGGAGATTGCCGGTCGTGTCCCTGGAGCCCCCTCTGCCGTTCGAGTTCGTGGTTCCGGGAACCGCCATGAGCGCGCAGGCTTCGTCCGCGTCGAAGGATGCGTGGAAGGCCCGCATTCGCGCCGCCGCGAGAGGTGCTCTGCCGGAAGATCACTGGATGCTGACGGCCCCGCTGGCGGTGACCATCTATCTGTTCCCGGATGGGCCGCTCGCCGGCGATGTCGACAATCGCGTGAAACCGATTCTCGATGCGATGACGCGGTTCGTCTATGATGACGACCGTCTGATAGAGCGTATCGTCGTGCAGAAGTTCGAACCGGGAAGGGTGTTTCCGTTCCAGAATCCGAGCGCTCTTTTGCTGCAGGCGCTCGATGCGGACAGGCCGGTACTGTACGTGCGACTGACCGACGATCTACATGCGGAGTTGTCGTGATGGCTCGGGCTGCAGCGATGGAGCAGGTGGCGCTGGACCGGATGGAGCCGCGCTGGCGTCGCCTCGGGTATACGTTGGTCCGCGAGCCTGCTGCCGAGGAGGTCCCGGCCTTTCTCGGTGGATTTCGGCCCGACGCGATCGCGGTCGGCCGGACACCCGGCCTGGTCATCGAGGTGGTAGGGCGGCCGGGCCCGCATGCCGATACCAAACTGTCGAGGCTTCGCGGCTTGCTTGCGGGACAAAAGGATTGGGATCTCGTCGTGGTCTATGCGGCCTCCGACAAGGTCGAGGTGGCGACGGCGCCGCTGGCTGACGTGGAAAGCGCGCTCGTCGAGGCGGAACGGTCGGCCGACCGGGAGCCGCGGTCGGCTCTGCTGCTCGCCTGGGCGGCTCTCGAAGCGCTGGCACGGGCACGGCATCCGGATCTCGCCTCGGACGGCTTGGCCGCGAGCACGCTGCTCGATCTTCTCGTCTCGCACGGGGACCTGCCCCAGGAGGCGCAGGAAGAGTTGCGGCAGGTGGCCCGGATGCGCAATGCGCTCGCGCACGGCCAATTGGATCTTCGTCCGGCGCCGGATGCCGTTCGTCGCCTCGTCGCCCTGGCGCGGACGCTCCGCCCCGCGGCAGGCGGCTGAGCGTCGCGGACGCACGACGTGTTCTTCGAGGAGATTCCGCGTCTCGCGCCGGGCGTCACCGAAATCTCGCCCACCCGGTGCTCGACGGCGAGGAACTGCGTGGCTGCGACACGCGGCACGCCGACATACGCGCAGACGACGCGGAGTGCCTGACCGATCCGGCGGTGGCCGACCTGCTGGACCGGCGCGGCGTGCAGCGCATCTCCTGGCGCGACCTCCGCGACGCCGGGCGCGCCGGGCAGCGACCATAGGGGCCGCTTGCCGCCCCTGAACAGTCGGCCGGAACGGCGGCATTCCAGGGGGAGCGCCGAGGCGCCCGACGGAACGCCAGACAATGGTCTCGCCGTGCGCCGCGCTCCTGCCGCTCAGGCGGCGGTCAGTACCTTCGCGTGCGTCTCCAGGAAGCCGTCGAACGCCGCGACGATCGCGTCGAACGCGGCCGCATCCATTGGTAGGGAGAGGTTCAGCATGTTGCGGCGGGAGAGGTAGACGCCGCGCGACAGCATCTCGAACTGGCACAGGGCGCGCGCCTCGGGGCGGACGCGGGTCGTGTCCTTCGGCCGGTCGTAGCTGCCGTCGGCCAGCTGGATCATCAGCATCGAGCCGTAGCCGGTGACGGTGCCCGGCACGCCGCGCTTCGCCAGCGTCTGCTTCAGCCGCTCGCGCAGCCGGTTGCCGTCGGCGTTGATGCGCATCGACGCCTCGGGCGTCAGCACGTCGCGCAGCCCGGTGATGCCGGCCGACAGGCTGAGCACGTTGTTGTTGAACGTGCCGGCGTGGCCGAAGGCGTCGGGGCGCGACGGGTCGAACCGCTCCATCAGGTCGCGACGGCCGCCGAACGCGCCGAAGCTGAGGCCGCCGCCGAGATACTTGCCCATGGTCATCATGTCGGGCGTCACGCCCAGCACCGACTGGAACCCGCCGGGCGCCAGGCGCGAGCTCATCACCTCGTCGAAGATCAGGACGACGCCGTGCTTCGCCGTCGCCTCGCGCACCGCCTTCACGAAGTCGGCCTGCGCCGGAATGCAGCCGCCGCTGCCGATCATCGGCTCCATGATGACGCAGGCGAGGTCGCCGGCATGTTCGGCGATCAGGGCGGCGGTGCGGTCGGGGTCGTTGTAGGGGGCCATCACGTAGGGGAAGGGGACGTTCATCGTCGAGCCGTAGCCGCCGAAGCTCATCAGGCCGCCGTGGTAGCAGCCTTCGAAGACCATGATCTTCGAGCGCCCGGTGACGCCGCGCGCCGTCTGCACGGCGAACAGGTTGGCCTCGGTGCCGGAATTGGTGAAGCGCACCAGTTCGAGCGCCTCGAACCGCGCGCAGAGCAGTTCGGCCAGTTCCGATTCGCGGCCCGTCGGCCCGCCGAGCACGATGCCGTGCTTCAGCGCCTCGATCACCGCCGCCTGGATCTTCGGATTCGAATGGCCATAGAGCGCCGCCGTCTGCTCCGACACCGTGTCGATGTAGCGGTGGCCGTCGACGTCGGTCACGTGGCAGCCTTCGCCGCCCGCCAGGCTGAGCGGGAAGGGCGAATAGTAGAGGACGGTGCGGGTGTTGCCGCCCGGCATGCTGCGCCGCGCATGCTCGTAGGCCTCGAGGCTATTCGGGTTGGCGGCGACATAGCGCTCCTCGGCATCGCGCAGGGCGGCGGTGAGGTCAAAGTTCGGCTGCGGCGCATTCATGGGAGGGCTCCGGCGGTGGCTCGGCTGGGGGCGCCGGCATAGTAGACCCGGCCGGACCGGACGGGCGAGCGCTCAATGCCTCGGGTCTCGTCGATTCCCGTCCGGCAGGCATGCACGGGACGCGGTGCCGCACCCCCTGGCCACCCGGTGACAGGACCGGGCGGACAGCCTACCTTCGGGCACGCGGACGACGGGAGCGACGCGCCGACAGCGTCGCCGTCGACAGAGCCGGGGGAGTGGGAGCATGGCCACCGATCAGCGCCGGCCGCCGCAGGCGGGGAACTTCTACCGGTCCGGCGTCACCGCCAAGGTCAAATGGTTCAACCCGGAGAAGGGCTTCGGCTTCGTCACCCCCGACGACGGGTCGCCCGACGTGTTCCTGCACGCCTCCGCAGTCAAGGCGCTCGGCCGAGACAGCCTGCCGGAAGGGGCCACGATCGACTGCGACGTGAACAAGGGCACGAAGGGCCCGCAGGTCGCGCTGATCCATTCCGTCGACGAGAGCACCGTACCGCGGGCGACCGGCCGCGCCGCCGGTCCGTCGCGCGGGGGGCGGCCGCGCCCGGGCACGCCCGGCGCGACGGCTGAGCGGCGGGCGCCACCGGCACCGGCTGCGCCGAAGGCGCCGGTACGCACGGCGCCGCCGGCGGGCCGTCCGGTCGAGGGGACGGTGAAGTTCTTCGACCCGCGCAAAGGCTACGGCTTCGTGACGCCGGAGCGTGGCGGGAAGGACATCTTCATCGGCGCCGACGCCCTGCGCCGCTCGGGCATCGAGGCGTTGCAGCCCAGCGTGCGCATCCGCGTGATCACGCGCGACTCCGAGAGGGGCCTGGAGGCGGAGCGGGTCGAGTTTCCCTGACGGGGAACAGGGGCGGCGCACGGCCGGTTACACGGGGACACCGCAGAGAGGGAGCCCCCCATGAGAGGCCGTTCCGACAGCCATCCGCCCACCTATGCCGCCGACGAGGTCCGTCAGGGCGAGATCATCCTGCGCACCAGGACCCGCCGGATCGTCTTCATCGGCGGCCTCGTCGGGTTCGTCATTTTCGCGATGATCTTTGGCCTGGTCGTCTGAAGCGGCCGCGCGTCGGATTTTGTCGCTGGTCGCGAACGATATCCGGCGCGGCCTGTTCTTCGGACATGGCCGGTCGCCCCGGGCCGGCTCCCGGCTCGGAACCGGCTTCTATGGCCGCGGCGCTCCCGATCAAAGGAGAAAGCTTATGTCCACTTCGAGCAAGAGCCCGGCGACCATCCGCCAAGGTGGTCCCGGCTCGTCCGATCAGAACGGCAAGGCGCCCCTCGACATCGATAAGCCGCCGGCGGACTCCGAACTGCGTCGCCGGAGCGAGGTATCGGGCGGTGGCGGCGAGGCCGATCATCACCAGGGACACCTGCCCGACAAGAAGCACGGTTGAGACGGAAGGAGGCAGCTATGCCGAAGCATCCGAAATCGCGCGAGCCGAACGACGCGGATCTGCGGCGCGATCCGATGATCGGCGGCAGCAAGGGCGCGCGCAGCTCTGGAGCCACCGCCGAGGAACTCGAAGAATTGCAGGGCGAGAACACGGTCGAAGGCGACATCGGCAACGACACCAATGCGCAGGGCGGCATCGACAAGAATGTGAGCCGCGGCGGGCGCTCTCCTAGCCGTCCCTAGGGATCGCCAAGCGCCGCAGGTTCTGTCCGCATGCCCTGGCACGCGCATTGCTCCCTCACGCCAAACAGAGAAATGGTCGTGATGGGCATGACGGCGAACCTTTCGATCCAACCCGCTGTATTTACTGGCGCTTCCGACGAAGTCCGGTCCGCCGTGCAACTGGCGAGCGCCGAGACGGGGGTAAGCTTTTCCTACCTCATGGCAAAAGCTGCCGTGGAGAGCGGATATCGTGCCGACGTGAAGGCGCCCACCAGCAGTGCCACCGGGCTCTATCAGTTCATCGAGCGCACCTGGCTCTCGATGGTGAAGGAGAACGGTGCCAAGTACGGCCTGGAGGACTATGCGGCGAAGCTGGAGGCCGGAAAGGTCGACGGCAAGACGCGGCGCGAGATCCTCGAACTGCGCAAGGATCCGAAGCTGTCCGCGCTGATGGCGGCGGAATATGCGCGCGACAACAAGGAGGCGCTGCAGAAATCGGTGGGCGGCGAGATCGGCGACACCGAGCTCTATCTGGCGCATTTCCTGGGGGCGGGAGGGGCAAAACGCTTCCTGTCCGCGATGCGGCGCAATCCGAACCAGATCGCGGCCCAGGTGATGCCGGAGGCGGCGCACGCCAATCGCAACGTCTTCTACGGCAAGTCCGGCGCACGGACGCTGGCGCAGGTCTATGACCGCTTCACCGAAAAGCTGGCGGAGAGCGGTGCCGCCGCCGGCGTGGCACCCACGTCTACGGAACCAGCAGGCCGGCCGGCGCCCTACGGCCTCGGCACGGGTGCCATCGCGTCGCGCGGTGGCTTTACCCCGGTCGTGCCGGGGGGCTCGCCGGCCGAGTTCGCGAGCCGGATGTTCATGGCGCGCCTCAGCCTCCCGGGGGAACCGGGCGCGATCAGCTGACGCCGGTCGCGGTGCGTCGTCCCGCTTTACATCGGGCCAAGCTTCTTCTACCTGAGGCGCATGCTGCGCGTCGGGCTGCTCTGGCACTCGCTCGCCTCGGGCAATCTCGGCGTGCGTGCGCTGACGCTCGCCCAGCTCGCCATCCTGGAGACGGCCGCCGAGGCCGCCGGACGCGAGGTCGAGGCCGTCATCTTCGGGCATCCCGACTGGGGCGCGCCGCGCCTCGACTATGCGGGACGGCTGGTACGGCTCGCACCCCCTCACGATCTCACCGCGGTGGCGTTGTTCCGCCGCACCGGCGACCTGCTCGGCGCCTTCCGCCGCTGCGACCTGCTGATCGACATCGGCGAGGGCGACAGCTTCACCGACGTCTATGGCTGGCGACGCTACGTCAAGCAGCTCGCCAGCAAGGCGCTGGCACTGCGCAGCGGCCGGCCGCTGATCCTGGCGCCGCAGACCATCGGGCCGTTCGGCCGCGGGCGGCGCCTGCCGCCGGCGGCACTGCTGCGCCGTGCCGCACATGTCTTCGCCCGCGACGCCGAGTCCGAGGCCTTCGCGCGCCGCCTCGCGCCGACCGCCAACCTGGCGCTGGCGACCGACGTCGCCTTCCTGCTTCCGTGGGAAGCGCCCGCGCGGCCTCGCGGCGGCCCTCTCCGCATCGGGCTGAACGTGTCCGGCCTGCTCTACCAGGGGCGCGGGTTCGGTCTTCCCGTCCCCTATGCGGCGCTGGTCGATGCGCTCCTGGCCGACTGGACGGGCCGCGCGGGATACGAGGTTCATCTGGTCGCGCATGTCCTGGCCGCGCCCGGTGAGGCGGACCAGGACGGGGCGGTCTCCAGGCAGCTCGCGCGGCGCTTTCCGGCGGCCCGGCTGGCGCCGGCCTTCACCGACCCGCGCGCCGCGAAATCCTGGATCGCCGGCCTCGACTTCTTCGTCGGCGCCCGCATGCACGCCTGCGTCGCCGCCTTCTCGGCGGGGGTGCCGCTGGTCCCGCTGGCCTACACGCGCAAGGCGACCGGCCTGTTTCGCAGCCTCGGCTACGACGCGGTGGCGGACCTTCGCAGCGGCAGCCTCGAGGATGCCGTCCGGATCGTCGGTGACGGATTGGCGGGGCGTGCGGCATTGGCGGCGGCCGCCGCGGCCGGCAACCGTCGCGCCGCCGAGCGGCTGCGGGTCTATACCGACCTGGTGGCGCATCTGGTCCGCACCGCATGAGCCGGCTCCGGTCGCTCGACGCGCTCGTCGCCTCTGGCCTGTGCGCCGGCTGCGGCCTGTGCGCCGCGATGGTCCCGTCGGTCGCGATGCGGATCTCCGTACGCGGCTTCGCCCGGCCGGCCGTGGGCGACCTCTCCGAAACGGAGCTGGCGCGTGTCCTGGCGGTGTGTCCGGGTGCGAACCTCGATGGCCCGCCGGCCGCGCCATCGACGCATGCCGTATGGGGGCCGATGCAGGCGCTGCACCGGGCCTGGGCCACGGATCCGGGAGTGCGCCACGCCGGCGCATCGGGGGGAGTCATCACGGCGCTCTGTACGCACCTGCTCGCGACCGGCGCGGTCGATGCGGTGCTGCATGTCGGGAGCGAGGCGCACGCGCCGCTGCGGACGGTGCCGCGGGTCAGTACCACCGCCGCCCAACTGGTCGACCGTGCCGGCTCACGCTATGCGCCATCCCCGGTGCTGGCCGGCCTGGACGACGCGCTGGCCCGGCACGGCCGTATCGCCGTCGTCGGCAAGCCCTGTGACATCGCGGCGCTGCGCCGGCATGTGGCGACCGATCCGTCGCTCCCCACCCGCATTCCCTGGATGCTTTCCTTCTTCTGCGCGGGGGTGCCGTCGCTCGTCGGCACGGAGATCCTCGTGCGCCGGATGGGGCTCGATCCGGCGACGCTGACGGGCTTGCGCTATCGCGGCCGCGGGTGGCCGGGCCGGATGGCGGCGACGACCGCGGACGGCCGCACGGCGAGCATGAGCTACACCGATTCGTGGGGCGGCGAACTGCACCGCCATCTCCAGTTCCGCTGCAAGATCTGTCCCGACGGCACCGGCGAGCATGCCGACATCGCCGCCGCCGATGCGTGGCTCACGTGCGACGGTTATCCCGACTTCGCGGAGCGCGACGGCATCAGCGCCGTGCTGGCGCGGACGGAGCACGGCGCAGCCTTGCTGGCGGCGGCGGTCGCGGCAGGGGCGATCCAGACCGCACCGCTCTTACCGGCCGAACTGATGGCGATGCAGCCCTACCAGGTGCGGCGCAAGCGCGTGCTTCTCGGCCGGCTCGCCGCCCTGCGGCTGCTCGGGCAGCGCCTGCCGCGCTATCGGGAGCTGCGGCTGTGGCGGAACGCCCTAAGGGGCGGGCGCGCCCTGCTTCGCGATCTCGCCGGCACCGGGCTCCGCGTCCTGCAGGGGCGCCATCGCGAGTGACGCCGTCGGCTTCGGCTCCATCGGCGACCTGCCGGCGGGGTGCCGGCCGAGATACTGAAGGTGATAGAGGAACGCGTCCCGCAGGTGATGGCGGGCGGCAGGGTTGCGGAACAGGGCGAGGGGCCCGCCGGCGCTGGCACGGATCCCGTCGGCGGTGACGGTCGCCTCGGCGAAATGGACGACTTCAAGCCCTCGATCCCAGGCCTGCCAGCACAGCACGCAGTCGGCCATGAACAGGAAATAGCGTTCGTCCAGGCCGCCGGTACCGTCCCAGAAGTCGCGGCGCACGAGAACGCACGAGGACTGTAGCCAGTCGACCGGCTGGGTTCGTCCATAGTCGAGGTCGGCGGCCTCGTAGCGCCCGACCGAACCCGCGAGGCCGGGCAGTCTTCCCAGCGGCGAGCGGCGCGCACACTGCGCGAGGACGTTCGGGAACCGGCGCGCCGTCCGCGGGACGGTCCCGTCCTCGTTCACCTGTCGCGGCCCGGCGACGGCCACGTCGGGCCGGCTCCGCATGAAGGCCGCGAGCCGCTCCAGTGCGCCGGGATCGGCCCACAGGATGTCCGGGTTGACCAGCAGGACGAAGGCGCCCCGGCCCAGGGCGGCCCCCTGGTTGCAGGCGGCCGTGTAGCCCGTGTTCGTGTCGTTGACGACCAGCCGCACGCCCGGTTCGTCGTCGAGCGCGCGGAGGATCCGGGCATTGGCGGGGTCGACGGAATTGTCGATCACCACGATGTCGAGCCGCTCGGCGGTCTGCTGCCGGCGCAGCGAGCGCACGTTCTGCACAACGCGCGCGGCCTTGCGATAGTCGACGATCACGGCGCAGATCGTCGGCTCAGCCATGGCCGCCCTCGTCCTCCAGCACCTGGGCATAGAGTGCGACGAGCGCGCGCACATGGGCGTCGACCGTGGGCGGGTCCGCCCAGAAGCGGGCGTGGGCGGCGCGACCCATGCGGGCCACCAGAGCGTCGTCCCGGCAGCGCTCGATCTGGCGCCGCAGGTCGGCCGCGTCTCCCGACCGGAACAGCAGGCCGGTCACGCCGTCCTCGACGGCCTCCCGCGCCGCGCAGCCGTCGCTGACGATGGCGGGAACCCCCAGGGCTGCGGCCTCCGATACCGCCATTCCCTGGGTCTCCGGCCACAGCGACGGGAAGACCAGGGCGCGGGCGTGGCGCAGCCGTCGCGCGACCGCCTCGGCGGGCTGCCATCCCGTCAGCTCGGCCTGTGGCGCTGCCGCCCGCACCGCGGCGGCGAGGTAGCCGTCGCCGACGAAGGCCGCCGGGACGCCGGCCTCCGCCGCGGCGGTGGCAAAGAGCAGGGGGCCCTTTTCGGCGGCGAGGCGGCCGACGAAGAGGAACGTGTGGTGACGGGCGGGATCTGCCGGCGGCCCCCGGGGCACATCGATCGGATTGCGCACCATCTCCATCCGCGCGCCCTCGGGCAGCCGCCCGACATGCAGGCGGCGGTTGAGGTCCGAGAGGCAGACATAGCGAGCGAACGGCCGCGAGAACCCGCCGTGCCGCTGCTGCACCGCATGCCGCGCGACGCGCCAGAGCTTGTGGCCGTAGTTGCGCGCGTCGCAGTCGGTGGCGATGCAGCGCGGGCTGAGCGGCGTCAGCGTGCAGGGGGCGGCGCTGCGATAGTTGAACAAGCCGCCGTTCGGACAGACGGCGGTGTAGTCGTGCAGCGTCCCGATCACCCGGAACCCGCGGTCCGTCGCGGCGCGGACCACGCTGCTCGACAGCGCCTTCATCCAGCCGTGCACGTGCACGATCGTGCAGGCGGGGTCGAGGCGGTCCAGCACGGCGCCGAACCGGCGGCCGGCCTCGCCGTTCCAGAGGCCGCGCAGGGCGGCGCGCAGGGCGCTGGGGTCGCCCAGCATGTCGGGCTGGCCGAGGCAGACGATCTCGGCGCCGCTGGCCGCGAGGTCAGGGTCGACCGGCGCCACGGCGGCGAAGAAGGTCACGCGGTGGCCGCGCCGCGCCAGCGCCGCCGCGGAGACGATGGCCACCTTCGAGCCGCCGCCCTGGATGTGGGCGTAGTCGTTGACGACGACGATGTCCGGCGCCGCGCGCACCGCCTGCACCGGCCGCGCCGGCATCGGTGCGAGGGCGTTCACGTCCGGCCCGCCATCAGCGAGAGGATCATCGGCACGCGGTCCCACTGCCGGCGCCGGATGCGGTTCGCCAGTGCGCCTAACAGGCCCAGCCAGACGGTCGGCAGCGCCCAGGGCCGGTGCCGCCGGGTATAGAGAAGGCGGCTGCGCAGCCCGTGATAGTCGGCCGTCCGCGAGCGCGCCTGCGGTCGCCGCGTGGCGCTGCCGGCGCTCGCCCCCTCCTTGTGGAACACGATGCTGCCCGGCGCATGGCCGAGCGCGAAGCGGCCGCCGGCGCGCGCCGTCCAGTCGAGTTCCTCGAAGAAGAGAAAGTACCGCTCGTCCATCAGTCCGACGGCGTCGACGAAGGCGCGGCTGACGAGCATCGAGGCGCCGTGCACGAAGTCCAGGTCGCCGGGCCCGGCGCCGACGCCGGGAACGGCGGGCTGCTGGAATCCCAGCAGATGCATCCGTCCCAGCCATGGATCGTAGCGGCCGCCGCCCAGCGCCTGGAGCCGGTCCGGCGTGTCGTAGTAGCGCAGGGTCGATCCGCAGAGGCCGATCTCGGGCCTGGCGGCGCAGTGGGCGACCAGCGCGGTCAGCGCATCCGGCGTCACCGCCGTGTCGTTGTTCAGCAGCCAGAACCACGCGGCGTCGCCGCGGCTCAGGGCATAGCGCAGGCCGAGGTTGCAGCCGCCGGCGAAGCCGCGGTTGTGTGCGCTTCGGATGAGGACGAGGGGCGGGGCCCGGCCCGGTTCGACGGCGTCATCGTCGATCGCCTCGGCGGTCACCGCCAGATATGGGATCGGCCGGCGCGTCCGCCCGGCCATCAGCCGCCGTCCCGTCTCACCCGCCGGTCCTGCGGAGATCTCGCCGTCCGCCCAGTCGCGCAGCATCCCGAAGCTCGCGGTCGTGGTGGCGTTGTCGCAGACGATGACCCGGAAATCCGGGTAATCCATGCCAAACAACGTGTCGAGGCACTCGAGCGTGTCCGCCGGGTGGCCGTAGTTGACCAGCACGACGTAAACCGGGCCGTGGCTCACCGGCAGGACGTCGACGACCCTATCCTCGGCCGCCGGCGACCTTCGGCTCCCCCCGGACTCTGCGATCCACACTGCCGCCACATCCGCCCCCCGCCGCGACCTCCCGGAACAGGCCCGCGCGATCCGGCGGGCCCTCCGAGGTGTCCGGAGAGCATCTTAGACGGGACGAAAATAGGCGTAAATTGGTTGCATTCGGATTTTGTCGCAGCGCCGGTCACGGCCGGTCGCGTCGACCCTCAGGAGCGGCCGTACGTGTCCTCGAAGCGGACAATGTCGTCCTCGCCGAGATAGGATCCCGATTGCACTTCGATCAGGTGCAGCGGCACCCGTCCCGGGTTCTCCAGCCGATGGGTCGAGCCGAGCGGGATATAGGTCGACTCGTTCTCGTGCAGCAGGAAGGCGCGGTCGTTGCAGGTGACCTTGGCCGTACCGCGCACGACGATCCAATGTTCGGCGCGGTGATGGTGCATCTGCAGGGACAGCCTCTGCCCCGGCTGGACGACGATGCGCTTGACCTGGAACCGGTCGCCGAGGTCGACCGTCTGGAAAGACCCCCAAGGCCGGAACGTCTCCGGCGGTGTCAGGTGCTCGTGCCGGCCGGCCGCGGCGAGACGGTCGACCGCCTGCCGGACGTCCTGGGCGCGGTCCCGGCTGGTGACCAGCACGGCATCCTTGGTGGCGACGACCACCACATTGTCGAGCCCGACGGTCGCCACGACCGGGCCGGCGGACCGCAGGTAGGAATCGCGGGTGTCCACGGCGAACACCGGCCCGCTCGACGCGTTGCCGTCGGCGTCGCGGTGCGCGATCTCCCAGAGGGCGCTCCACGACCCGACGTCGCTCCAGGCCATCTCCACGGGCACGACCGCGCCCCGGTCGGTGCGTTCCATGACGGCGACGTCGATCGAGACGGAGGGGCAGGCGGCGAAGGCCTGCCGGTCGAGGCGCTGGAAGCCCAGGTCGCGCTGCTCGCCGGCGACCGCCGCCTTGCAGGCCTTCAGCACGTCGGGCGCCAGCCGTTCCAGTTCGGCGAGGAACGTCCCGGCCGGCAGCAGGAAGATGCCGCTGTTCCACAGGAAGCTGCCGGCGGCCACATATTCGGCGGCCGTCGCCGCATCCGGCTTCTCGACGAAGCGCCGGATCGTCCTGACGGTCTCGTCGCCGTCGACCGCATCGCCCGCCTCGATGTAGCCGAAGCCCGTTTCCGGCCGTGTCGGCTTGACGCCGAAGGTGACCAGACGGTCTTCGGTGCGGCTTCCCGCCGCGATCGCCGCCTGGAAGGCTTCGGGCAGGCCGATGACGTGGTCCGACGGCATCACGAGCAGGTGCGCGTGCGGATCGCGCCCGGCGACCATGAGGGCCGCGACGGCTACCGCGGCCGCGGTGTTCCGGCCCATCGGCTCGAGCACGATCGCCTGCGGCTCGATGCCGACCAGCCGCGCCTGCTCGGCGACGATGAAGCGGTGCTCCTCGTTGCAGACGACGATCGGTGCGGCGAAGCCGCCGCCGCCGGCGACCCGGAGCAGCGTTTCCTGCAGGAGCGTGCGCTCCGAGGCGAGGGGCAGGAACTGTTTGGGATAGAGCGAACGGGACAGTGGCCAGAGCCGCGTTCCGCTGCCGCCGGAGAGAATGACGGGGACGATCTGGGGGGACACGGCCTCGGCACGACCCATGGCAAACTCCGGCTCGATTCCGGCCTTGGCCGGCCCGCTCGACGACGCCCGTCAGGCGGACTGGCGCCGCACCGGCGACGTGATCCGCAGGATCAACAGGTACACCAACATCACCGAGAATGCGAGCAGCGGCGCCCGGTGCGGGAGCAGTTCCGCAGCCGCCCCGGGCAGCAGCGCCAGCGCCAGATAGGCCGCCACCGCCGCGCGCTGCGGCATCACCGCGGCCAGCCTGTGGTGCAGGTGGTTGCGGTCGGGCTCGAACGGCGACCGCCCCATGCGCAGCCGCGTCCCGATGAGGCGCAGGCAGTCCGCCACGGGCAGGAGGAACCACAGCATGACGTTCGCGGCGGACAGCTCGGCGGACGCGTTGTAGGTGTGGATGGCCGCCATGCCGATCAGCACGCTGACCGCATAGCTGCCGGCGTCGCCCAGGAACAGCTTGCCGCGCAGGTTGAAGGGCAGTGTCGTCGCCAGGGAGGCGCCGCAGATCCAGAGGAAGAGCGCGAGTTCCGGCGGCGCGTGCAGCAGCAGCAGCCCGACCCAGCCGAGCGCCATGCCGATGACGAGACCGTCGGCGCCGTCGGCCATGTTGACCGCGTTCTGGAAGCCGAGGAGGCAGAGCAGTGCGAACGGCCCGCCCAGCAGGCCCAGGTGCAGCGCCGCCGCTCCCTCCGCGCCGAAGGCGAGGGTGGGCAGCGTCAGGCTCGGCTGGAGGGCGAGCGCCATGGTGAGCACGAGGGTCGAGAGCAGCAGCCGCGCCGTCACCGAGACGTGCCGCCGGTCGTCGGCGAGGCCGAGGAGCAGGAACGCAGCCGTCGAGAAGGCGAGTGTCGCGAACAGCGGCGCGTGAGACGGCTGGCGCCAGCCTTCGAGTGCCGCGACGGCGAGCAGCGGCACCATGCTGGCGATGCCGCCGACCAGCGGCGTCGGCGCCCTGTGCAGCTTGCGCAGCTTGTCCGGATGGTCGACCACCCCGAGCCAGCGTCCCACGGCCTCGGCGCGCATGCAGATCAGCAGGACCCCGAGCAGCAGGATGCCTTCCGCTGCGGCGAACACTGTGGAAATCGCGCCGTGTGTCATGGGGAAGCGGCGCTCAACCGGCGAGCCGGGCGCGCCGCAGGCGCCGCAGGAACGGGGCAGGTGCGAGGCGCGCCAGCGGCGGAGCCACGGCCGCGCGGAGAAGTGCGCCGGCATACCAGACATCCAGCCTCGGCGACCCGCAGCCCAGGCTGCGTACCGCGTGCCATCGTTCGAGGGTCGACCGTATGCGCCGCCGGTCGCTGACGCCGCCGGCCTCGACGGTCGCGATCGCCCCCGGCACGTATCGGAACGCCGTCCCGGCGCTGCGGCAAGCCAGGAAGAAGGCGTAGTCGCACGCCTGCCCATCGGTCGCATAGGGCCGCTCGATCAGAAGATCGCGCCGGATGAGGGTGGCGGCGTGGGCGAAGGGCATCGTCCGCACGATCGTGTCGATCGGCCCCGCCGGGCGCAGCGCGCGCGACCCGTCGCCATAGGCGACCCAGGCGTCGCCGTAGACGATTCCGGCACCGCCCGCTTCCGCTACCGCCAGGGCCGGGGCCAGTGCATCCGGCGCCGCCAGCTCGTCCCCGGCATTGAGGAAGAGCAGCCAGGTCCCGCGGGACAGTCGTGCGCCCTTGTTCATGGCGTCGTAGATGCCGCCGTCCGGCTCGCTCAGCCAGCGGAGCAGGGGGGCGCCACCGTCGGCCGCGATCTCGCCGAGAAGTGCCGGCGAGCCGTCCGTCGAGGCGCCGTCGACCACCAGATGCTCGACGCCCGCGCAGGTCTGGTCGCGGACGCTGGCGATTGTCCGCGCGAGGCCGTCGCGCATGTTCCGGTTCACGGTGACGATGGTGAGCCTGGGCCGTGGGTCGTCGACGACCGTATCCTGCACCCCGCGTCTCCGCCTGTGGCCCGCCCCGAATGGCGGCCGGACTATGCCAGAGGGCCGCCGCGCCAGGAAGGGCGGGCTGCGTTGCGTCGCCCGCGGTTTCGCCCGGCGCGGGCATGGCGCATCATCCGTGCAACAGAAACGGCCGCGCCCATGGAGAAGCGCCCATGATCATCGCCGACATCCGCACCACCGCGCTGCGCGCCCCTTGGGTCGATCCGCCGCGCTTCGCGCACGGTTACGACCTGCCGCGCGAGATCCTGCTGGTCGAGATCGAGACCAAATCCGGTGTGGTCGGGCTCGGCTACCTCCAGCCGCTGGGCGGCGGCCTCGCGACTCTGCAGGCCTGCATCCGGGAGGTGATCGCGCCGCGCATCCTGGGTCGCGACGCCACCGCGGTGGAAGCCATCTGGGACGACCTGTGGAAGGCGACGGCCACGATGGGCCGGGCGGGCATCACGGTCATGGCGCAGTCGGCCGTCGACATCGCCCTGTGGGACGCCCTCGGCAAGCATGCGGGGCTGCCGCTCTACCGCCTGTGGGGCGGTGCGGCGCGCGACGTCCAGGCCTATGGCAGCGGCTGCTGGCGCGGGCTCGGCGGCGAGGGGATGGTGGAGAAGGCCCGCCGCTACGCGGATGCGGGCTTCAGGGCCATCAAGATGCAGGCCGGCCACATGTGGAGCCTGAACCAGGACGTGGCGCACGTCCGCCAGATGCGCGATGCGCTCGGCGACGAGGTCGACATCATGATCGACATCAACTGCGGCTGGACCGCCGACACCGCGATTCCCATGGGGCGGCGGTTCGAGGAGCACGGCGTCTACTGGATGGAGGAGCCTGTCCGTCCCGACGACTTCGCCGGCTACTTCCGCATCGCCGACGCGCTCGACCTGCGCGTCGTCGGCGGCGAGAACCATTTCGGGCGCCATGACCTCCGGCCCTTCTTCGAGAACCCGAAGATCCCGATCCTGCAGCCGGATCCCATGCGCGGCGGCTTCACCGAGCTCAGGCGGATCGCCGCCGTCGCCGACACCTGGGGGATGCTGATCGCGCCGCACTGCTTCGACGAGCTGATGGGCCACCTGATGTGCGCCATTCCGAACCCGCACATGCTCGAATACATGGGCTGGCTGGAAGACCTCCTGGTCGATCCGGTGACGGTGCGCGACGGCACCATGCGGCCGCCCGACCGGCCCGGTCATGGGCTCGCGTTCCGGCCGGAGGCGCTGCGGGAATTTACGGTCGCTCTGTAGGCGAGGCGGACGACGTCAGGGCGGACGCGCGGTCGGGGGGCGGCATCGCCCGATGCGGCGCGGCCGTCTCCCGCTCGCGCGCGGCGCCGCCGGCGGCCATCCGGGGCAGGCGGATCGTTACGGTCGTGCCTTGTCCGACGGCGCTCTCGATGGCGAGCGTCCCGCCATGCGCTTCGACCAGCCGCTTGGACAGGGGCAGGCCGAGGCCGGTTCCGCCGCCGCGCCGGTTGATCTCGTTGTCGACCTGGACGAAGGGTTCCAGGATCCGGGCCTGATCGGCGGGCGCAATGCCGATACCCGTATCGGCGACGGAAATCGCGACGCCGCCGCACGGCGTGCCGGCGGCGGCTACCCGGATCTCCCCGTCCTGCGGCGTGAAGCGGATGGCATTCGTGATCAGGTTGATCAGTACCTGGCGAAGGCGCTTCTCGTCCGCGTGCAGGATCAGCCCCCCCTCCGACCTCACCTGCAGTCGGACGCCCGCATCGTCGGCGCGCTGCGAGAGGATCGCGGCCACGTCGGCCAGGAGCACGCCTATGTCGACCGCTTGCGGACGCAGCGTTATGATCCCGCTCTCCGCCGCGCTCAGATCGATCAGGTCGTCGACCATGGCGGCGATGTGCATCGCGCTGCGCTCGATGGACTCGATGAAACCGCGATGGCGCTCGTCCATCAGCCGGACGCCGGAATCCTTCAGAAGGGCCGCATATCCCAGAACGGCTGAAAGCGGCGATCGCAACTCGTGACTGACCAGGCCGACGAACCGGGTCTTGGCGTGGTTCGCGGCGTCCGCTGCCGCCCGTGCCGTTTCGAGCGCGTCCTCGAGCGCCTTCTTATCGGTGATGTCGAGGACGAAGCCGTCCCATGACACCGTTCCGTCCTCTCCTCTCTGCGGCGTCGCCCGGCTCAGGAGCCACACGATGGAGCCGTCCGGCCGTCGATAGCGGCCCTCGAAGGCGAAGGGGATGCCCTCCCTGGCGGACCTCGCGAGTTCATCGATCCATCGGCGGCCGCCCTCGTCCTCGATCTGCGTCAGGAGGCGGTCGGGCTCGCGGACGATCTGTTCGGCGCTGATGCCGGTGAGAGCGTCGGCGCCCGTGGAGATGAACGGGAAAGTCGGCCGGCCGGCATTATCGAGCACACAGCGGAAGACGACGCCCGGAAGGTTCTCCGTGACGGTACGCAGCTTCTCTTCGCTCTCTCGCAGCGCCGCCACGCTTCGTCGGCGCTGGCGGTCGCCGATCACGATCATGCCGACCAATGCCATGCCGATCGCGTTGATGAGCGCGGTGAACGGCACCGCGAGGGACAACGCGGCCATGGCGGACGGCCAGTCGGGATATAGAGCCAAGCCGATGAACGGTACGACCGCACTCGCCAGCGCTAGATGCCATACGCCCGTATGGCAGAAGTGTATCCGGCCCTCGTCGAGAACGAACCGCCAGTATGCGTAGCCGATAGCGGCGCCAAGGGCGATGGTCGCCAGGCCCGGCAGCAGCCCTGCGCCACCGCCGGCCAACCGCATGCCGGCGATGGCCGCCGCCGCGGTCAGTCCGCCGAACGGGCCGGCGAGCGGAGCGGCGATGACGACAGCCGGCATCCGCGCGTCGAAGCGCATGCCCTGGACGATGACCGGGTCGAGCATGCTGAGGATGCCGACACCGCCCAGGATCAAGCCACTCAGTACCTGCCGGCCGATGTTGCCCCGATGATCGGTCGGCGACACGATCGCCATGAGGAGCGCGGCGAAGCCGAGGGTCGCAGCGGCTTGGCCGAGCTTGAGGAAAGTCAGCGCCTCGATCACGCAGCGATCCCCCGCGCGGCCCGGACGGCATCGCGCCGACAGGGCGTCGCCATGCTGGGATTGCTCCTGCCAGCCACGGCCGACGCAACGTCCCCCCGGCCGGCAGCAAGTGGTTGGCAGAATTCAAGCCTGAGAGTGACTATCATTACTTCTTGTTCGTCGTGCGTAACTTCCAGCGACCGCATTCAATCCAGCCGCGAGCAGTATATGCGTTGATATCACGCATTTCGGCTTTGGGGGCAACTGGCGCAGGTGCTTTTGGTCACAGAGGTCAAAGGGATATTGAGACCTATTCGCAATCTCAGTATGGTGCGCCGCGACGAAGCCGAGAGGAGCCTGCCGGCCCATGCCACGATCAGTCTTGCTTCATGCGGTCGGGGGGTGCCTCGTCGCCGTGACGGCCGCTTTCGGCGCCGGCGACGTACGTGCCGCCGCGCCCGAGCCGTCGGCGGTCATCAAGACCTATGCGGATATCGCCCAGGCGGCCTATGAGGATTCCCTGATCGCGGCGAAGCGGCTCAGGGACGCGGTCGACGCGCTGGTCGCCTCGCCCAGCGCCGAGGCCATGCAGGCGGCACGCGCGGCGTGGATCGCCGCGCGTCCGCCTTACCAGCAGACCGAGGTCTTCCGCTTCGGCAACCCGATCGTCGACGACTGGGAGGGCAAGGTGAACGCCTGGCCGCTCGACGAGGGGCTGATCGATTATGTCGACGGCGGCTACGGCACGGAATCCGACGGCAATCCCTTCTACACGGCGAACATCATCGCCCATCCGAAATTCCAGGCCGGCGGCACCGACTACGAGGCCGGCCGGATCGATGCGAGGCTGCTCGAATCGCTGCACGAAGCCGGGGGCGTCGAGGCCAACGTCGCCATCGGCTATCACGCGGTGGAGTTCCTGCTCTGGGGCCAGGACCTGAACGGCACCGCGGCCGGTGCCGGTGAGCGGCCGTGGACCGACTACGCCAAGGGCGACGCCTGTACCCATGGCAACTGCGAGCGGCGCGGGCAGTACCTCGCCGTCGCGAGCGAGATGCTGGTCGACGAACTGGACTGGATGACGAAGCAGTGGACGAAGGGCGGTGCCGCCCGCACCGCGCTGCAGGGGGACGAGGGGATTTCCGCCATCGTCACCGGCCTGGGCAGCCTCGCCTATGGCGAACTCGCCGGCGAGCGCATGAAGCTCGGCCTGCTGCTCAACGACCCGGAGGAGGAGCACGACTGCTTCTCCGACAACACCCACAATTCCCACTTCTACGACGTGGTGGGCATGCGCAACGTCTATCTCGGCAGCTACATGCGCATCGACGGCACCAAGGTCGAGGGACCGGGCCTTTCCGCGCTGGTCGCCGCCAAGGATCCGGCGCTCGACGCCGAGATGCGTGCCAAGCTTGCGGCGAGCTACGAGGCCTTCTCGGCGCTGAAGCGTCGTGCCGAGACGGTCGAGGCCTACGACCAGATGATCGGCGCGGGCAACGCCGAGGGCAACGCGGTCGTCGAGAAGGGGATCGCTGCGCTCACCGACCAGACGCGCAGCCTGGAGCGGGTCGTGGCGGCTCTCGACCTGCAGCTCGTCTCGTTCGAAGGGTCGGACAGCCTCGACAACCCCGCCAACGTGTTCAAGTAAGGCCGGCCGATGCGCCTCTACGGCGTGCTGCGGCGCCTCGCTGCGGCGAGCGCTGCCTGCGCGATGGTCCTCGTCGCCGCCCAATCCGATGCGCGCACGCCCAAGGAGGCGGCGCGCATCGCAGCGGTGACGAGCCCCACGACCGACTTCAGCGCTCCGGAGCAGTTCGAACTGCATCCCGGGGGTGCTGCGACGTCCTTCAAGCCGCTCAACATCAGCGTTTTTTCTCAGCCCTCGGCGAACATGAGTTTCGAGCGCGAGCTCGACTTCAAGGTCGGCGACGGCATCTTCCGAAAGCTCTGGGTATCCTCGCCGTCGTCGACGACCTCGTCCGACGGCCTCGGCCCGCTGTTCAACGCGCGCTCCTGCCAGTCCTGCCATCTGAAGGACGGCCGCGGTGCGCCGCCCGCCGCCGGCGAGCCGGCGTCCTCGCTGCTGCTGCGCCTGTCCATCCCGCCGCAGACCGACGAGCAGCGCCGGCTGGTGACGGTCGAGCACGCCTCGGTGATCCCGGAACCGGTCTATGGCGGCCAGCTGCAGAACTTCTCGGTGCAGGGCGTGCCCGCCGAGGGGAATCCCGTCGTCTCGATCGAGACCGTTTCCGTCCGTCTGGCCGATGGCGCGGTCGTGGAACTCGAGAAGCCGACCTGGCGCGTCGAGGATCTGGCCTACGGCCCGATGCATCCCCAAACGATGATTTCGCCGCGCATCGCACCGCCGATGATCGGCGTCGGCCTGCTGGAAGCGATCGACGAGGCGGATATCCTCGCCCTGGCCGATCCCGACGACCGGGACGGCGACGGCATTTCCGGCCGGCCCAACATTGTCTTCAGCACCGAAACCCAGAAGGCCACGCTCGGCCGCTTCGGCTGGAAGGCGGGCGAGCCGACGATCCCGCAGCAGACGGCGCACGCCTTCGCCAACGACATCGGCCTGTCGTCGCCGCTGGCGGACGCGATGTGGGGCGATTGCACCGACGCGCAGGCCGCCTGCCGCGCCGCGCCGCACGGCGCCGAGAAGGGGGAATTCGAGGTTCCGCCGCAGATGTTCGACCTCGTGAACTTCTATTCGCGCAACCTCGCCGTGCCGGCACGCCGCGACATCGACGATCCCGAAGTGCTGCGCGGCAAGGCGCTGTTCTACGGATCGGGCTGCACGGGCTGCCACCGGCCCAAATTCGTGACGCGCCGCGATTCGATCGAGCCCGAGCAGTCCTTCCAACTGATCTGGCCCTACACCGACATGCTGCTCCACGACATGGGCGAGGGGCTCGCGGACCATCGTCCGGAATCGGCCGCGTCGGGCACCGAGTGGCGCACGGCACCGCTCTGGGGCATCGGTCTGACCGAGACGGTCAGCGGCCACATGCGCCTCCTGCACGACGGCCGCGCGCGAGGGCTGCTCGAAGCGATCCTGTGGCACGGCGGCGAGGCGCAGAAGGCGCGCGACGCCGTGGTGGGGATGTCGAAGGAAGAGCGCGAGGCGCTTCTCGCGTTCCTCCGCTCGTTGTGAGGTTCCGGTCATGAAGCGTCCCGTCATGCGTCGGTCGCCCATCTTCCTGCTCGCGATGGCGGTGACCCTGTTCGCCGGCACCGGCGCGGTGCGCGCCGAACCGACCGAGGCCGACTACCGGCGGCTCAACGAATCGCTGGTCGAGCGGCATGTCGTGCCCGGCTACGCGCGGCTGGCCGAAGCGACGGCGGGGCTGCGCGCCTCGGCCGACGCCTTCTGCGCCGCGCCGTCGGCCCCCGGCTTGGAGACGCTCCGCGGTGCCTACGGCGCCGCGGCGGACGCCTGGCAGGGCATCCAGCACGTCCGGTTCGGCCCGGTCGAACTGTTCATGCGCGCGGTGCGCTTCGCTTTCTGGCCCGACCCGCGCAACACGGTCGGCCGACAGCTCACGTCGACGCTCGCCGCGCGCGATCCCGAGGCGGTGGCGCAGTCGGCCTTCGACAAGGGCAGCATCGCGATCCAGGGCCTCCCGGCTCTGGAGCGCCTGCTCTACGGCGACGACAGCGCCGGTGCCCTGCTCGCGAGCGGCGACGACGCCCGCTACCGCTGCACGATGGTCGTGGCCGTGTCGCGCAATCTCGCGGTCATCGCCGCGGAGGTCGAGACCGCCTGGACCGACGGTCCCGGCGCCTTCGCCGCCGTGATCGCCGAGGCGGGGCCCGGCAACGACCGCTACCGCGACCCGAAGGAGGCGACGCTCGACCTGTTCAAGAGCCTCTACACCGCCGTCGAACTGGTCGCCGACCACAAGCTCGCCAAGCCGCTCGGCGCATCGCCGGCGGCGGCACGGCCCAACCTCGCCGAATCCTGGCGGAGCGGCCGCTCGATCGAAAACATAAGGGCGAATCTCGCAGCCGCCGAAGCGATGTACCGCGGCGCGGGCGGCCACGGCATGTCGGATTTCGTGCGAGAGGCGGCGGGCGATGCCGCGCTCGACGACCTGCTGACCCGTGCCTTCGCCCAGACCCGTGCGACGGCTGACCAGATCGCCCTGCCGCTGGAGTCTGCCGTGTCCGACCCCGCGGCGCGGCCCGCGGTCGAGCAACTCGCGACCGAGGCGGCGGCCCTGAAGCAGCTTCTGGTGCAGCGTCTCAGCGCGGCGCTGGGCATTCCGGTCGGTTTCAACGCCCTGGATGGAGACTGACGCCGTGACGGACATCGGACGGCGCACGATCCTCGCCGGCATGGCCGCATCGCTCAGCCTACCGTTCGTCCCGCTAGCGCGTGCGGCGGAAGCGGCTTCGGGCGAGGCGCACGCGCCCCTCTGGCTCAGCGCACGCGGCGACGCCGAGGGTAACTATTACGCCACCGGCTTCGGGCCGAACGGCCGCTTCGCCTTCGACCTGCCGCTGCCGACGCGCGGGCATTCCTTCGCGATCCACCCGCAGCGCCCCGAGGCCATCGCCTTCGGCCGCCGGCCCGGCGCATTCGCGCTGGTCATCGACCTGAAGGCGGGGCGCGCGCTCCGCACGATCCCGGCGGCGCCCGGCTTCCACTTCAACGGCCACGGCACCTTCGCCGCCGACGGCGAGCGTCTGTTCGCCACCGAGACGGAGATCGCCAGCGGCGAGGGGATCGTCGGCATCTACGACCCGGTCGACGGCTATCGCCGTGTCGGCTTCTTCCGCTCGAACGGCCTGGACCCGCACGACATCCGCCTGCTGGCCGACGGGCGCACCCTCGTCGTCGCCAATGGCGGCCTGCTGACCCACCCCGACGCGCCGGGCATCAAGCTCAACGTCGCGACGATGCGGCCGAACCTGACCTATCTCGATGGCCGCGACGGCACGAAGGTCTCCATCCTGCGCCTGCCCGACGAGATGCACCGCCTCAGCATCCGCCACCTCGCGATCGGCCGGAACGGCGTTGTCGCCGCCGCGCTGCAGTATGAGGGGCCGTCCGGCGATCTCGTGCCGCTGGTCTGCCTGCATCGGCCGGGTGCCGCGGCGCTGGAGACGGTCGAGGTGCCGGACGAGGTGCTGCGCGGCATGCGCAACTACTGCGGCAGCGCCGCGGTCGACGCCGAGGGCAGGGTTCTCGCCGTCTCCAGCCCGCGCGGCGGCGTCGGCCTGTTCTGGGACCTGGAGGCGAACCGGCCGGTCGGAACCGCCCGGCTGACCGACGGCTGCGGCATCGCGGCGGCGGGCGCGCCGGGCGTGTTCCTCTTCAGCAGCGGCGTCGGCGGCATCGCCGAGGTCCGGCCCGGGGACGGCGGGCGCCGCCGCCTCGCCAGTGCCGCGGCCGACGCGGCGCGCTGGGACAATCACATCGTCTCGGTTAACGTCTGACGGATCCGCCGTCCGGCATTTCCGCGGGGTACGTCATGTTCGAGGGTTTCCAGCACCGCCGCATCCCGGTGGGCGACGTCGAGATCGACCTGCTGACCGGCGGCAGCGGCCCGGCGGTGCTGCTTCTGCACGGCTATCCGCAGTGCAAGATGATCTGGCACCGCGTGGCGCCCCTGCTCGCCGCCGACTTCACCGTTGTCGCGCCCGACCTGCGCGGCTATGGCGACAGCGGCAAGCCGGCGCCTGACCCCGCCAACACCGCCTATTCCAAGAGGGTGATGGCGGGCGACATGGTCGAGGCGATGGCGGCCCTGGGGCACGACCGCTTCCTGCTGTGCGGGCACGACCGCGGCGCCCGCGTCGCCTACCGCCTGGCGCTCGACCATCCCGACCGCGTGGCCAAGCTCTGCACGCTGGACATCGTCCCGACCTGGGAGGAGTTCTCCGCCCCCGGCAAGGCGACGGCGCTCGGCAAGTTCCACTGGTACTTCCTGGCCGAGCCGGCGCCGTTCCCCGAGGACATGATCGGCCGCGACCCCGACTATTTCCTGCGCTACCTGCTCGACAAGTGGAGCGGCACGCCGGGCTGCTTCGCACCGGAGGCGATGGCCGAGTATCTGCGCTGCTTCCGCGACCCGGCGACCATCGCCGCGACCTGCGCCGACTACCGGGCGGGGGCCACCGTCGACTTCGACCTGGACGACGCCGACCGCGCGGCCGGGCGCAAGATCGCCTGCCCGATGCTGGCCCTCTGGGGCGGCCGCGGCCGGCGCTCGGGCGTCGTCGACGTCTGGCGGCACTGGGCGACCGACGTCAGCGGGCGTGCGCTCGACTGCGGCCACTTCCTGCCGGAGGAGGCGCCGGAAGAGACGGCCGCCGAACTGGCCGCCTTCTTCAAGGCGTAGAGGGCTTCAGAGCGGAGCGGGCGGCCTCAGCCGCCCTGGCCGGTCTGCCACTGGCGGCGCAGCTGCATGGAGTAGGAGAAGCGGCCCGCGGGGTGGATCGCGACGGAGACCTCGTACATGCGCGAGTCCCTGTCGAAGAACCGGCGCACGATGCAGAAGGCCGGAGTCCCCGGTTCGGTGCGCAGCGTCTCCGCGATCTCCGAGCTGACGGCTGCGGCATACATCTGCACCTCGATCCGGTCGACGCTGCAGCCGTACATCTCCTCCACGACCCGATAGACGGGCCGGCCCTGGCCGCCGACATGCTTGGCGACCTCGCCATACTCGGGGAGGATGTGGATGTCGTTCCAGCAGATCGGCAGGTCGCTGTCGGCGAGCCCGCGGGTGAGGCTGATCCGTGTCCACCGGTCGCCCGGCTGGCAACCGAGCGTCTGCGCCAGCAGCCGGTCCGCCTTGATCTTCTTGCTGCCGCGCAGCGTGATCATCGTTTCCGGCGGATACTGCAGCAGCTCGTCGAGCGTCTTCAGCGACTGCGTATAGGGCTGCGGCGTCTCCAGCGCCTCGACCGTCGTGCCGGCGCCGCGGCGGCGGCTGACGAGTCCCAGTTCGTGCAGCCGCCGAAGCGCCTCGCGCATCGTGAAGCGGCTGACCTGGAATCGCTCGCACAGGTCCAGTTCCGGCGGCAGCATCGAGCCGACCGGATATTTGGCGGAGCGGATTTCCTCGATCAGGACTTCGGCGATCTCGCGGTAGCGCGGTTCGCGTCCCCCGTTCAAATCAGCCTCCGCCCGGTCTCGGGATCGAAGACGTGCAGATGGTCGAGCGAGACTTCCAAGGGGATGCTGTCGCCCTGCCGGAACCTGCGCTGTCCGGCCGTGCGGACGGTGATGACGTCGCCTCTGGCGGTGACGGGGCCGTAGATGAGAGTGTCCGCGCCCAACGTCTCGATGATGTCCACCGTCATCGCGAAGTGCGCCGCTTCTTGATCATGTTCTTCTCCCGCGACGATGTGCTCCGGGCGGATGCCCAGGGTCACCGGTCTGCCCTGTTCGACGCCGCCCGCTCCATGGGGCAGCGGCAGCACGGGCCCCTCGTCGAGGGCGATCGAGCCGCCGTCCACCCGTCCGGGCAGGAAATTCATTGCGGGCGAACCGATGAACCCGGCGACATAAACGGTGGCGGGACGTTCGTAAACCTCGATCGGCGTGCCGACCTGTTCCGCGATTCCGTCCCGCATCACCACCAGCTTGTCGCCGAGGGTCATCGCCTCGACCTGATCGTGCGTCACGTAGATGCTCGTCGTACCGAGCCGTTGTTGCAAGCGCTTGATCTCCAGGCGCATCTGGACGCGCAGTTTCGCGTCCAGGTTGGAGAGCGGCTCGTCGAACAGGAAGGCCGCCGGCTCGCGCACGATGGCCCGGCCCATGGCGACTCGCTGCCGCTGGCCGCCCGAAAGCTGCCGCGGCTTCCGCTTCAGGAAGTCGCCCAGCCCCAGGATCTGCGCCGCCTCGTTCACCCGCCGGTCGATCTCCGCCTTCGGTGTCTTCCGGTTACGCAGGCCGTAGGCCATGTTGTCGTAGACGCTCATGTGCGGGTAGAGCGCGTAGTTCTGGAACACCATGGCGATGTCGCGGTCGGCCGGCTCCAGCCGGTTCACCACCCGCTCGCCGATGCGGATCTCGCCGTCGCTGATCTCCTCCAGCCCCGCGACCATGCGCAGCAGGGTGGACTTGCCGCAGCCGGACGGGCCGACCAGGACGACGAGTTCGCCGTCGGCGATCTCCAGGTCGATGCCGCGGATCGCCTCGACCCCGCCGGGGTAGACCTTGCGAACGCCGCTGAGCTGTACTCCGGCCATCGGCCTATTTCTCCGTCTCGACGAGACCTTTGACGAACAGCCGCTGCATGCCGACGACCACCAGGATCGGCGGCAGCATGGCCAGGATGGCCGTCGCCATCACGAGGTTCCACTGGATCAGCGCCTCGTCGACGTTGGCCATCCGCTGGATGCCCATGACGACGGTGTACATGTCCTCGCGCGTCGTGATCAGCAGCGGCCAGAGATACTGGTTCCAGCCGTAGATGAAGAGGATCACGAACAGCGCCGCGATGTTGGTGCGCGACAGCGGCAGCAGGATGTCCTTGAAGAACTTCATCGGCCCCGCGCCGTCGATCCGCGCCGCCTCGGTCAGTTCGTCCGGCACGGTCAGGAAGAACTGGCGGAAGAGGAAGGTCGCCGTCGCCGACGCGATCAGCGGGAGGGTGAGGCCCACATAGGTGTCCAGCATGCCGAAGCCGGCGACCACCTCGTAGGTCGGCAGGATGCGCACCTCGACCGGCAGCATGAGCGTCAGGAAGATGATCCAGAAGAAGCCCATGCGGAACGGGAAGCGGAAATAGACGATGGCGAACGCGGAAATCAGCGAGATCGCGATCTTGCCGATCGCGATCGTCAGCGCCATCACGAGGCTGTTGAACATCATCGTGCCGACCGGCGCACCACCGGCGGATCGCATGCCGCTGCTCAGCACCGTGCCGTAATTCTCGACGAGCTGGTCGCCGAACCAGCCGGGGAAGGTGCTCTGGAGGTCGGGTGCGGTGTGCGTCGACGCGACCAGCGCCACGTAGATCGGGAACATCACGATGGCGACGCCGGCCAGCAGCACGAGGTGCCGCAGGAGGCCGAGGAGGGGGCGGTTCTGGACCATCAGTACTGCACCCGCCGCTCGACGTAGCGGAACTGGACGACCGTCAGCCCCACCACGATGACCATCAGGATCACCGACTGCGCGGCCGATCCGCCGAGATCGAGCCCGATGAAGCCGTCGCTGAACACCTTGTAGACCAGCGTCTCGGTCGCCCGGGCCGGCCCGCCGCGGGTCACCGCGTGGATGATGCCGAACGTGTCGAAGAAGGCGTAGACGACGTTCACGACCAGCAGGAAGAAGGTGGTGGGGGAGAGCAGGGGGAAGACGATCGTCCAGAAGCGCTTCGCCGGCCCGGCGCCGTCGATGGCGGCCGCCTCGATCAGCGAGCGCGGGATCGACTGCAGCCCGGCCAGGAAGAACAGGAAATTGTAGCTGATCTGCTTCCAGGCGGCGGCGACGATCACCAGCACCATCGCCTGGTCGCCGCGCAGCAGATAGTTCCAGTCGACCCCGAAGGCCCGGATGACGTAGGCGAGGATGCCGACCGTCGGATTGAACATGAACAGCCACAGGATGCCGGCGACGGCCGGCGCGATGGCATAGGGCCAGATCAGCAGCGACTGATAGCCCGTTCGTGCCCGCAGCGCGCCGTCGGCCATCACGGCGAGGAGCAGCGACAGGCCCATCGACAGGGCGGCGGTCGCGAGGCTGAAGACGACCGTGACCTCGAACGCGTTCAGGTAGAGCGGATCGTCGAACAGGTCGACGAAGTTCTCCAGTCCGACGAACACGACCGAGAGGCCGAACGCGTCCTGGCGCTGCACCGAGAAATAGAGCGCCTGGGCGGCCGGCCAGATGAAGAAGATCAGCGTGATGGCGATCTGCGGCGCCACCAGCAGGTAGGGCAGCACCGGCGAACGGAAATGCACGCGCTTCAGCATCGGCCGACCCTTCGCCGGACGGAATCGAAAGAGAATGCCGTCGGGACTGTCCCGACGGCATCCTTGCTATACGCGGACGTCACGTCGCACCCGACGGTGGACCGCGGTCTTCATGTCGCCAGCCGACGTCTCAGTTGGCCTTCTCGAACTGCCGGAGCAGGCGGTTGCCGCTCGCCACCGCATCGTCGAGGCCCTGCTGTGCCGTCTTCTTGCCGGCCCAGATGTTCTCGAGCTCGTCGTTGATCAGGTCGCGGATCTGGACGAAGTTGCCGAGCCGCACGCCCTTGGAGTTGGGGGTCGGTGCGTTCTTGCTGAGTTCCGCGATGGCGACGTCGGCGCCGGGGTTCTTCTGATAGTAGTCGGTCTTCTTCGTCATCTCGTAGGCCGCCGTCGTCACCGGGACGTAGCCCGTGTTCTGGTGCCACTTCGCCTGGATTTCCGGCTTCGAGACGAAGCTCATGAACTGCGCCACGCCCTTGTACTCGTCCTGCGGTGCGCCCTTCAGCACCCAGAAGGTGGCGCCGCCGATGATGGTGTTCTGCGGCGCGCCCTGGACGTCCGGATAGTAGGGGAGTTCGGCCACGCCCCAGTCGAACTTGATCGACTTCTTGAAGCCGTTGTAATAGGCCGACGAATTGAAGAGAACGCCGCACTCGCCGTTGACGAACAGCGGGTTGGGGTCGCCGCGGCGGCCGCCGTACTTGAAGGTGTTGTCCTTCGTCCACTCGGCCATGTTCTGAATGTGCTTCAGCGCCGGGCCCTTGTTGAAGGCCAGCTCGGCGTCGAGGCCGCCGAAGCCGTTCTCCTTGGTCGCGAACGGCACGTTGTGCCAGGCGGAGAAGGTCTCCAGCTGCACCCACGACTGCCAGCCGGTGGTGAAGCCGCACTGGGTGGCACCCGACGACATCATCTTCTTCGACATCTCGACGAGTTCGGGCCAGGTCTTCGGCGGCTTCTCGGGGTCGAGGCCGGCCTTCTTGAAGGCGTCCTTGTTGTAGAACATGACGGGCGTCGAGCTGTTGAACGGCATCGACAGCATCTTGCCTTCGGGCGTCGTGTAGTAGGACGCCACCGCGGGGACGAACTTGTCCTCGCTGAACGTCTCGCCCGCCGACTTCATCAGTTCGTGGATCGGGTAGACGGCGCCGGCGGCCGACATCATCGTCGCGGTGCCGACTTCGAACACCTGGACCACATGCGGCGCCTGCTTCGCGCGGAACGCGGCGATCGCGGCGGTCATCGTTTCCGTGTAGTTGCCCTTGTAGACCGCGTTCACCTTCCAATCGCCCTGCGAGGCGTTGAACTCCTCGGTGATGGCCTGGATCTCCTCGCCCAGCGAGCCGCCCATGGCGTGCCAGAACTGGATCTCGGTCGCGGCGAACGCCGGCGACGCGAAAGCGCTAATGCCTGCGGCTAGCAGCAGCGATTTGCGAATCATGTTATTCAGAGCCTCCCGTGGCGTGTGATCGCGGTCTCTTAAACGGCCGCTGTGACCATACTTTTATACTGCGGTTACGGATTTGTGACAGGCCTTTGCGCCGGACTGCCATGAGGGCGGTCGGCCGCGGGCTGAAGGGTGACGTGTGGAGCAGCTGGTCCCCAGCCGATGCCTGAGATACTGACGCCTGTCCTTGCGGTGGCCGCCCTCCTGGTGGCGGTGAGCGTATCGGTGCCCGTCGCGGCACGGTTGCGCATCCCGCACAGCGTGCTTCTCGCCGCCCTCGGCCTGCTTCTCGGTCTGGTGGTGATGGTCCGCCAGGACGCGGGCGGCAGCATGATGGGCGACGATTTGGTCCGCGGCCTGGGCAATCTCGGCATCTCCGCGCCGGCCTTCCTCGCCATCTTCCTGCCGCCGCTGCTCTTCTCCGCCGGGCTCAATCTCGATGTCCGCCGCCTCTTCGACGAGATCGCGGCCGTACTGCTGCTCGCGGTCGTCGCCGTGGTGGTCTGCACCGGGGTGGTCGGCTTTCTGCTCGGCTGGCTGTCGCCGCTCGGCATCGTGCCGTGCCTGCTCCTCGGCTCGATCATCGCGACGACGGATCCCGCCGCGGTGGTCGCCATCTTCCGCGATCTCGGCGCGCCCAGGCGCCTCAGTGTCCTGGTCGAAGGCGAAAGCATCTTCAACGACGCTGCCGCCATCGCGCTCTTCTCGATCCTGCTCGCCTTCGTCACCGGCACCGCTGCACCCAGCTTCGGTGCCGGCGCCATGGCATTCTTCACCAGCTTCGCCGGCGGTATCGCCGTCGGCTTCGTCCTGGCGCGCGCCATCTGCGGGCTGCTGCCCAGCATGGGCGGCGCACTCACGGCGGAGACGACGCTGACGGTGGCGCTGGCCTACCTGTCCTACGTGATCGCGGAACTCTACTTCCAGGTCTCCGGCGTGGTCGCGGTCGCGACCGCCGCCGTCGTCATGGCGAGTTACGGCCCGCTGCGCCTCTCGCCCGCCAACTGGCGCTCGCTCATCCAGGCCTGGAGCAAGATCGAGTTCTGGGCGACCTCGCTCATCTTCATCATGGCCTCGATGGTGGCGTCGCGCGTGCTGTCCGAGGCGTCGCTGAGCGATCTGGGATTCATCGCGCTGCTGGCGGTCGCCGCCATCCTGGCGCGGGCCCTCGTCCTCTGGGGGCCGCTGCCGCTTCTCTCCGCCCTGCGCCTCGTTCAGCCGGTCAGCAACCGCTACAAGGCGGTCATTCTGTGGGGTGGCCTGCGCGGCGCCGTCACCATGGTGCTGGCGATCGCGATCAGCGAGAACATGGCGGTGCCGCAGGAGATCCGCCGCTTCGTCGCCATCGCGGCGATCGGCTTCGTGCTCCTGACGCTGTTCCTGAACGCGCCGACCCTCGGGCCGCTGCTGCGCCTGCTCGGCCTCGACCGCCTCGATCCGGTGGAGCGGGCGTTGCGCGATCGGGTGATGGGCCTGTCGCTCGTCGGGCTGCGTGACCGGGTGACCGAGGTGGCACGCGACTACGGGCTCGAACCGGGCCTGGTCGACAAGGTGGTGTCGACGACGCGGCCGGCGTCCGAAGCCGGCGCGGGAGGCGTCGACATTCCGCTGCCCGTGCGGATCCAGGTCGGTCTGCTCACCCTCGTGACACGCGAACGGGAAGCCTATCTCGACCATTTCGAGCAGCAGACCATCTCGCGCCGTCTCGTCGCGATCCTGGTGGCCGGCGCCGACGCCCTTGCGGACCGTGTGAAAGTCGAGGGCGTCGAGGGCTACGCCGTGGCGGGAGCGGCCCGCATCGGCCGCCGCCTGCGCTTTGCCCTGTGGCTGCATCGGCGGTTGGGGTGGAGCCGGCCGCTGGCATCGGAACTGGCGGACTGGTTCGAGATGCTGCTGATCCAGCGCCTCGTGCTGCGCGAGGCGCGCCAGTTCAACGACCGTTCGATCCGCCCGGTGCTCGGCGCCGACGCCAGCGAGAAGATCGCGGCACGGCTCGCCGAGCGCATGGAGGCCGTGCAGCGGGCGCTCGCCGCGCTGGAGCTTCAGTATCCCGTCTACGCGACGGCGCTGGGTGTGCAGCATCTCGGCCGTGCCGCATTGCGGTTCGAGGATCGGCAGTACCAGCTCAAGCGGGAAGAGGCGCTGATCAGCCGCGAGGTCTTCGAGAATCTCCAGGCCGACCTGCGCGCCCGCCGCGACGCCATCCGGCGACGACCGGCACTGGACCTCGGCTTCAAGCTGGCCGAGATGGTGCGGCGGGTGCCGATGTTCGCCAAACTGACCGAATCGCAGCTCGAGCGTCTGGCGCGGATGCTGCGGCCGATCCTGGCGACACCCGGGGAGTCCGTGGTGAGGCGTGGGGAGCGCGGCGACGCGATGTATCTCGTCGCCGCCGGCAGCCTCGAGGTCCGCCTGCCCGGGGGGCCGGTGCGACTGGCGACCGGCGACGTGTTCGGCGAGATGGCCCTCGTGCTCGGGCAGCCGCGGGTGGCCGACGTCGTCTCGATCGGCTACAGCCAACTGCTGTGCCTGGACGCGGCGGATTTCCGCCGGTTCGTCCGCGGCGTGCCGGAACTGCGCGCCGAGATCGAAGCGATCGCCCGGCGGCGCAGCGAGAGCAACCTGGTCGAAGCGGCCGAGTCGGGTGACTGAACCGGATCCGTCTCCGGTCTACCGGTCGGCGAACGTGATCTCGACCCGCCGGTCCTGTGTCGCGTCCAGGCCGACATCCGTCGCCACGGCCTCGCCGAGGGGCTGACGCCGGATCTTGTCGAGCGGCACGCCGTCGGCCAGCAACGTCTCGGCCACCGTCTGCGTCCGCCGCTCGGACAGGGTCAGGTTCTCCGTCGTCGTTCCCGCCTTGTCGGTGTAGCCGGTGATGCGCACGACGTTCGGCCGGACCGCGGCCGCATCGCGCGCCGCCCGTGCCACCACGGCCCGCGCATCCGGCCCGAGGTCCGTGCTGCCGGGCTCGAAGAAGACGAGATAGGTGGCCGGCGGCGTCCCCTGACCGAAATTCATGCCGCCGCACGCGGCGAGCCCGGACAGGACAGCGACCAAGGCCAGGCTCTTCAATACGGACATCGATGTACCCCCACTAGCGGCCGGTCCGGCAGACCGGTCATCGGCGACTGCCCCACGCGGCCCGTCGGCCGCGTTGCGCCCAAATGCGCACGTCGTCATACTTTGTGTGCTCCAACCAGCAGAGGAAAGCCATGGCGTCGGGAATGATCGTCGCGCCGCAACCGGAGGCCGTCGAAGCCGGCGCGCTGGTGCTGAAGCGAGGCGGTAATGCGGTCGATGCTGCGGTGGCCTGCGCCTTCGTGCAAAGCGTGGTCGATCCGCAGATGTGCGGCATCGCCGGCTTCGGCAGCATGCAGGTCTACATGCCGTCGAAGGACGTCCATACGTTCATCGACTTTCACGGCAGGGTTCCGGCAGCCGCCACGCCCGGCATGTGGGAGCACCTGATCGAAGGCGAGACGCGCGACGGCTTCGGCTTCGTCCTCAAGGGCCGCGTCAACGACGTCGGCTACCAGTCCGTCACCGTGCCCGGCACCCTCAAGGCGCTGTCGGAGGCGCAGGCCGAATTCGGCTCGATGGACTGGAAGGACGTGATGGCGCCGGCCATCCGGCAGGCGGACGTCGGGTTCGCCGTGCGGCCGCACGTGCATCACTGGTGGTGCGAAGGCGCGCTGTTCGGCCGGGTGCCGGCGGTCGACCGCCTGCGCTTCACCGAGACGGGGCGGCGCATCTACTTCAACGCCGACGGCAGCCTGAAGCGGCCCGGCGAGCGCGTGCTCAATCCGGACATGGCCACGACGCTGCGTCGGATCGCGGCGGAGGGTGCGGACGTCTTCTACAAGGGCGAGATCGCCGAGCAGATCGCCGACGATATGAAGCGGAACGGCGGCCTGCTGTCCCTCGACGACCTGCGCAACTACCGCACGCGCCGCTGCGACCCCCTGCGCGGCTTCTATCGCGGCTACGGGATCGCGACGAACAACCCGCCCGGCGGCGGCATCATGCTGCTCGAGATGCTGAACATCCTCGAGAATTTCGATCTGTTCGAGATGGGGCACAACTCCGCCGACTATATCGTCACCGTCGCCGAGGCGATGAAGCGCGCCACCGCCGACAAGGACGCGCATGTCGGCGACCCGGACTTCTTCGACGTTCCGGTCGAGCGGCTGACGTCGAAGGAGTATGCCGAAGCGGCTGCTGCCGCCATCCGGCGCGGCGAGAAGGTCAGCGTGCCGCGCTTCGAACCCGATCCGCCGAAGGACACGACGCACATCTCGGTGGTCGACGCCGAGGGCAATGCCGTCTCCGTGACCCACTCGCTCGGCATGCCGAGCGGCGTCATCACGCCGGGCCTGGGCTTCATGTACAACGGCTGCATGGGCGTCTTCGACCCGCGTCCCGGCCGCGCCGGGTCGCTGGCGCCGGGCAAGAGCCGGTTCAGCGCCATGGTGCCGACCATCGTCTTCGACGGCGAGAAGCCGACCATGGTGATCGGCGCGCCGGGCGGCACGCAGATCTGCATGGGCGTGATGCAGGCGATCCTGAACGCGATCGACTTCGAGATGCCCATTCTCGATGCGATCGTCGCACCGCGCTTCTCCGCCACCAGCGACCTGATCGATGTCAGCAACCGCATTCCGGCCTACGTCACCGACGAGGTCGAGAGCCGCGGTTACACGGTCGCGCGCAGTCACCTCAGCTACCCGTTCGCCGGCGTCCACGGCATCCGGATCGAGGGCGGCGCGATGCAGGGCGCGGCCGATCCGAACCACGACGGCATGGCGCTTGCTGTCTAGCCGCCGGCGCACATGACATGCCGGCTGCCGCCGGCGCTTCGAGAGGATCCGCCCACCATGAGCGAGCACGGCAACCTGCGCATCGACGGCGACCGGCTTTGGTCGATGCTGATGGAATCGGGGAAGATCGGTCCCGGCAAGGCCGGCGGCCTGCGGCGGTTGGCCCTCTCCGCTTCCGACCGTGACGTCCGCAACCTCTTCGCGCGCTGGTGCGAGGAGGCCGGGCTGACCGTTTCGGTGGATGCGCTCGGCAACATGTTCGGGCGCCGCGCCGGCACCGACGACAGCCTGCCGCCGGTCATCATCGGCAGCCATCTCGACAGCCAGATCGCCGGCGGCAAGTTCGACGGGCCGCTCGGCGTGCTGGGCGCGCTGGAGGTGATCCGCACGCTCAACGACGCCGGCATCCGGACGAAGCGGCCGATCGAGGTCGTGAACTGGTCGAACGAGGAGGGCGCCCGCTTCCAGCCGCCGATGTCCGCCTCCGCCGTCTTCGCCGGCCTAAAGCCGCTCGATTGGGGCCTCGGCCGCACCGACGCCGACGGCCTCACCTTCGGCGGCGAACTGGAGCGCATCGGCTATGCCGGCACGGCGCCGGTCGGCGGCCGCCCCGTCGACGCCTATTTCGAACTGCACATCGAGCAGGGGCCGGACCTGGAGGCGAAGGGCGTCCAGGTCGGCGTCGTCGCCGGCAGCTACGCCGTGCGCGGCTTCGACCTGGAGGTGCACGGCGAGACGGCCCACACCGGCCCGACGCCGATGCCGATCCGCAAGAACGCCTTGGTCGGCGCGGCGATGCTGATCGTCGACGCGACGCAGATCGCCCTCGACCACGGCCCCGACGCCAAGTCGACGGCGGCGAAGATCACCGTGCTGCCGAACCTCGCCGGCATCCTGCCCGATTACGCCAAGGTCACCATCGACTTCCGCGCACCGAAGCGCGAGACCCTGGACGCCATGCTGGCCGCCTTCGAGCAGGCGAAGGCGCGCGCGGCGGAGAAGGCGAACGTGACGATCGAGGTCGCCGACAGCTGGTCGTTCGGTGACGAACCGTTCGATCCCGACTGCATCGCGCTGGTCCGCGACACGGCCGCCGGCCTCGGCTACAGCCACATGGACATGGCCAGCCAGGCCGGCCACGACGCCTACAACATGAGCCGCATGGCGCCGACGGCGATGATCTTCTCGCCCTGCGAGAAGGGCATCAGCCACCACGAGTCGGAGAACTGCACCCTCGACCAGATCGTCCCCGCCACGAACGTCCTGCTCCAGGTCACCCTGAAGCGCGCCAACCGGTAGCGCAGCAGCCGCTGGCGCGCGCCCAACGGAAGCGGGCTCCCGCCCGCTTTTCGTTTGCCTCTTTCACTTATGCTCAGAATGAGCATATTAGGCGGGCCCATAACGCAGGAGGCCAGCCATGGCCGGAGCCATCGCACGGGACCAGCTGTTCACCCCCGAGATCGCCCTCAGCACCGAAGCCGCCTGGCAGCGCGTGAAGCGCGTCATCCCGCCGTTCGAGTGGCCGCTGTTCGCGCCCGACATCGACGCCATCCAGCGCCTGAAGCGCGAGCGCAACGCCGTCGTCCTGGCGCACAACTACCAGACGCCGGAGATCTTCCACGGCGTGGCGGACATCGTCGGCGATTCCCTGGCGCTGGCGCGCGAGGCGACGCGGGTGGACGCCGACGTGATCGTCCTCTGCGGCGTTCACTTCATGGCCGAGACGGCGAAGATCCTGAACCCGGACAAGACGGTGCTGCTGCCCGACGCCGGCGCCGGCTGCTCGCTCGCCGACTCCATCACGGCCGCCGACATCCGCCTGATGCGGCAGCGCTATCCCGGCGTGCCGGTCGTCACCTACGTCAACACCTCGGCCGAGGTGAAGGCGGAATCGGACGTCTGCTGCACCTCGGGCAATGCGCTCAAGGTGGTGGAGTCGCTCGGCACCGACCGGGTGATCTTCCTGCCCGACGAATATCTGGCGAGCTGGGTCGCCAGCCAGACCGACATCCAGGTCATCAAGTGGCAGGGCCACTGCGAGGTGCACGAGCGCTTCACCGGCGCCGAGGTGCGGCGCTACCGGGAGCAGACCGCCGGCCTCGTCGTTATCGCCCATCCGGAATGCCCGCCCGACGTGCTGGCCGAGGCCGACTTCGTCGGCTCGACGGCGCAGATGGCCGATTACGCGAAGGCGAAGAAGCCGCCGCGCGTCCTGCTCCTGACCGAATGCTCGATGAGCGACAACGTCGCGGCCGAGCTGCCCGAGGTCGAGTTCGTGCGGCCCTGCAACCTGTGCCCGCACATGAAGCAGATCACCCTGCCGAAGATCCGCCGGTCGCTGGAGGCCATGTCGGGCGAGGTGCTCGTCGACCCCGCCGTCGCCGCCCGCGCCCGTCGCGCGGTGGAGCGCATGCTGGAGATCGGCCGATGACGGGCCAGCCGTCGATCGTCGAGCCGCTGCCGGAGATTTTGGTCGAGCCGGTCGTCCGCGCCGCCCTCGCCGAGGATCTCGGCCGGGCGGGGGACATCACCACGACCGCGGTCGTGCCCGCCGATGCGCGGTTCCGTGGCGTGGTGGCGGCGCGCCAGCCGGGCACCGTGGCCGGCACCGCCGTCGCGACCCTGGCGTTCCGCCTGCTCGACCCGACGATCCGCGTGACGGTGGAGCGGCCCGACGGCAGCCGCGTGGCGCCCGGCGACACGGTGCTGCGCCTCGACGGGCCGGCCCGGGCGGTGATCACCGCCGAGCGCACGGCCCTCAACTTCCTCTGCCATCTCTCCGGCATCGCAACCTGCACCGCGACGCTGGTCGACGCGGCCCGCCCGCACAAGGCCCGCATAACCTGCACGCGCAAGACGACGCCCGGCCTGCGCGCGCTGGAGAAGCACGCCGTGCGTGCCGGCGGCGGGGTCAGCCACCGCTTCGGCCTCGACGACGGCATCCTCATCAAGGACAACCACGTCGCCATGGCCGGCGGCGTGGCGGCCGCGATCCGCGCCGCGAAGCTGGCCGTCGGTCACATGGTCCGCATCGAGGTGGAGGTCGACACGCTCGAGCAACTCGCCGAGGCGTTGGAGGAGGGGCCCGACGCCATCCTCCTCGACAACATGCCGCCCGAAACCTTGCGTCAGGCGGTGCGGCTGATCGCCGGGCGCGCCGTGTCGGAGGCCTCCGGGCGGATCACGGCGGAGACCGTTCCCGCCATCGCCGCGGCGGGCGTCGACATCATCTCGGCCGGATGGATCACCCACAGCGCGCCCGCCCTCGACCTCGGCCTCGACGCCTGAATCCGAAGCGGGCGCAGAGGGCGACGCCGGCCGTCGCGGCACCGTCTCGCCGCCCATGCGTTACCCCGGTGGCCATGGCGGCCGAACCGGGGACGTTGGACGATGACATCGGCGATCGAACCGCTCGCACGTGCGGGCTACAGCGCACGGGGACTGGTCTACCTCATCGTGGGCTTCTTCGCCGCGCTGGCGGCCATGGGCAACGGCGAGGCGAAGGACAGCGAGGGCGCGCTGCGCACGATCCTCGCCCAACCCTTCGGCACGATCCTGGTCTGGCTGATGGTGGTGGGGCTGGCCGGCTATGCGGTCTGGCGCCTCGTTCAGGCCATCCGCGACCCTGACGGCATCGGCAGCGGTGCCAAGGGTCTGGCCGTCCGCGCCGGCCTCTTCGTCAGCGCCCTCACGCATATCGCCCTGGCGCTCTTCGCGGTCGGGCTGGTTTCGACGTGGGGCGGCGGCGGTGGCGGTGGCGGCGGGAGCGACCCGACCGCCGAATGGCTCGCCGTGGCGTTCGATGCCGGCTATGCCCAGGTCGTCGTCTGGATCGCCGCAGCGGTTGCCGTCGGTGTCGGTGCGGCGTTCGTCTGGAAGGGCTGGACCCAGGGCTTCGAGAAGTATTTCCGCTGCCCGGAGCACATCATGCGCTGGCTGCGACCGGTCGCGAGCGTAGGGCTCGTCGCGCGCGGCGTGGTCTTCTTCATCCTCGCCGTGCTGATCGTGACGGGCGGCTTCGCCTACAACGCGGAGAGCCGGCCGGGGCTGGAGGATGCGCTCGAAGCGCTGCAGGGCTTCGCCTTCGGCTGGCTCATCCTGCTCGTGCTGGCGTTCGGTCTGGTCGCCTTCGGCGTCTACAGCCTCGCCGAAGCGCGCTATCGGCACATCGAGGTCCACTGAGCCTCCGTTGGCAAATCCCGTCGCGCCGGTCACTCTTGGCGTGGGGAGGATCCGGGCATGGCGGATGGAACGGCGCTGCTGACGGGGTTTCGGGAGTGGCCTGCAGAGTGTCCCGGTACGGCCAGCGCAGCGCTCGCGTCAGCCAGAGCCCGGCGGCGGCGCCCTACCGCCGCAGATGCTCCGGGATCTCCCGCGCGCGGCCGGCCATGATCATCTGCTGCGCGCGGTGCGGCTGTTCTTGCAGGACGGCGGCGTAGCGGGCGTGGGCGGCGCGGACGAGGTCGCCGTTGCGGCCGAGCATGGCGTCGCCGATCTCGATCATGCGCAGGTTGGGCCAGGCGATGGGACGGATCTTCACGACCTGGGCGAGCGCTTCGGCGGCGCTGCGGTCGGGGCGGGCCTGGGCGAGGAGGAGGGTCATCGCGGCCGTCGAGCGCGACACGCCGGCCCAGCAATGCACCAGCAGGTGGGCGTCCGCCGGCGGTTCGGCGAGGAGGTCGCGGCCGAAGGCGAGCAGGCGCTCGACATGCTCGGGCTGCGGCGCCGGGCGGGCCGGTTCGTCCTCGATCACGTCGTGGAAGCGCATCTCAAGCCGCGCATGCTCGCCGAATTCGCCGAAGGCGTCGGGCTGCGGCGTGCCGGGGTCGAGCATCGACAGGACGTGGCTGACGCCGACGTCGCAATGGCCGTACAGCTCGTCCACGCCGCAGACGGTGATGGCGAAGGGGACGAAGGCGGGGTGGACGGTCGTGCTCATGGCCTGCTCCTGCTTGTCCAGACGATATGGGCCGCCGGGCGCGAGGCGGAAAGCGGCTATCCGGGCTTTGCGGCGCCCGTCCCCCCGGTCCCCGTTGCCCCGGTGCCCGTCGCCGTGGCGGTCACGGTGGTGGTGGCCGTGGCCGATGCGGCGGTGGCTGCGGCGAGACGGGCGGCCTCCCGCTTCACCTGGGCCTCGCGGTGCGAGATGTAGACGCCGGCCATGAAGACGATGATCGCACCGATCCAGACCCAGATGTCCGCCGTCTCGCCGAAGATCAGCCAGGCGGCGACGGCGACGACGGGCAGGCGGGCGAAGTCGATCGGCTGGAGGGCGGCCACCTCCTGCATCGAGTAGGCGCGCACATGGCAGAAATGCGCCATGGCGGTCAGGGCGCCCAGCAGGAAGAGCCAGACGAGCGTGTCGGCGCGCGGCCATTCCCAGACGAAGAGGGCGGGCACCAGCGAGATCGCGCTCAGCATCAGCGTCTGGTAGACGAGGATGGTACCAGGGCGCTCGTGGCTGGTCAGGACGCGCACGAAGATGATCGTCGCCGCCCACATGGCCGACGAGAACAGGATCAGCCAGACGCCGATGTTCACCTCGGCGAAGCCCGGCCGGATGATGACCACGGCGCCGAGGAAGCCCACGGCGGTCGCCGTCCAGCGCCGGGCGCGCACCGTCTCGCCCAGCACCAGCGCCGCCAGCACCGTCGCCCAGAGTGGCGCGGTGAAGCCCAGCGCCGTGATGTCGGCCAGCGGGATCAGCGGGACGGCATAGAACCAGGCGATCATCGAGGCGGAATTGACCACCGCGCGCCCGCTGAGCAGGTCGAAGCGGTTGGCGCGGAAGATGCCGAAGCCGTTGCTCCTGACCGCCAGGGGAACGATGATCGCGGCGGCGAAGACGTTGCGGAAGAAGGCGATCTCGAACGGGTGCAGGTCGGCCGCGACGTAGCGCACGGTGACGCTGTTCATGGCGAAGCAGGCGCAGGACGCCAGCATGAACAGGGCCGCCGCCACCGGCCGGATCTGGCGCGCCGGCGGGCCGGAGGAGGCCTGGGCTTTCATCGGATCAGACTTTCAGGCGCTCCAGCGCCGAGCGGATCTCCGCCGGGATCGGGTGCGGACGGTTGGTCTCGCGGTCGACGAAGACGTGGATGAAGTGGCCGTCCGCGGCCGCCGCGTCCTCGCCCCGGCGGAAGATGCCGACCTCGTAGCGCACGCTGCTGCGGCCGAGATGGCCGACGCGCAGGCCGGCCTGCAGCGCCTCGGGGTAGGAGACGGCCGCGTGATAGCGGCACATGCTCTCGACCACCAGCCCGATGCAGGGGGCGGTGTGGATGTCGAGCCCGCCCTCGTCGACCAGGAAGCGGTTCACCGCCGTGTCGAAATATTCGTAATAGACGGCGTTGTTGACGTGGCCGTAGGTGTCGTTGTCGTTCCAGCGCGTCTGGATCGGCAGGAAGAAGCGGTAGCGCTCCCGGGTCTCTCGGATCTCGTCAGCCATCGCCGCTCTTCCGTATATCGGCAGCCGATGCGGGCGCCGCCGGAGGCGCCCGACACGGGCGCACCTGCCGCGTTTACACGATCGGGCCGTTCCGGGGAAGCGAGTCCGGACAGATCGGGCGGACGGATCCCGTCTGGCGACGCCGTTTCCCTAGTCCTTCCGGCCGAACAGCGCCTCGGCGCCGCCGCGCGCAGCCCCCTTGACCTCGATCTCGGCCCGGACGCGGACGATCTCGGCCTCCAGGTCGGCGACGTAGGCGTGCAGGTCGCCGATGGACAGCGGGGAGAGGTCGGCGCCGACGACGCGGCCCCGGGGCTTCGGCGGTTCGTCTTCGATCTGCATGGTCCCTCCTTCGGCTGCGCCGGTCTTGAGACTGCTTCGGGTGCCGATTCCTTGCGTCACGGCGCCTATCATACTAGAGCAAGGCGCATTCCTTGCAGCGCCTGTCCCGCGCAACGGCCGGCGACGACAAGCCGGCCGACAGCAGAAGAGGAGCCACGCCCATGTGTGCAGCGATACCCGACACGATGACGGCGATCGAGGTGCGGACGCCCGGCGGGCCGGAGCAGCTCGTCGCGACGACGCGGCCGGTGCCGAAGCCGGAAAAGGGCGAGGTGCTGGTCAAGATCGCGGGGGCCGGCATCAACCGGGCGGACACGCTGCAGCGCCAGGGCAAGTATCCGATGCCGCCCGGCGCCACCGACATCCCGGGCCTGGAATGCTCCGGCACCGTCGTCGCGCTCGGCGAAGGTGCCGCGCGCTTCAAGGTCGGCGACGAGGTCTGCGCGCTGCTGTCGGGCGGCGGCTACGCCGAATATGTGAACGTGCCCGAGCCGCAGTGCATGGTGCTGCCGCCCAAGGTGGATCTGGTGACGGCCGGCGGCATCCCCGAGACCTTCTGCACCGTCTGGACCAACGTGTTCGACCGCTCGCGCCTGAAGCCCGGCGAAGTCTTCATGGTGCAGGGCGGCACCAGCGGCATCGGCTATACCGCCATCCAGCTCGCCAAGGCGTTCGGCTCGCCCGTGCTGGCGACGGCGGGATCCGACGACAAGTGCAAGGCCTGCGTCGACTTCGGCGCCGACCGGGCGATCAACTACAAGACCGAGGACTTCGTCGCCGTCGGCAAGGAGTTCACCCAGGGGCGCGGCGTCGACGTCATCCTGGACATGGTCGGCGGCGAATATATTCCGCGCCAACTCGAAGTCCTGGCGCGCGAGGGGCGGCTCTGCTTCGTGGCGCTGATGGGCGGGACCAAGGTGACGGCCGACTTCGGCATGATCCACCGCAAGCACCTGACTGTGACCGGCTCGACCCTGCGCTCGCGGCCGGTGGAGGCCAAGGGCGAGATCTGCCGCGCGCTGGAGGAGAAGGTCTGGCCGCTGTTCGCCGAGGGCAAGTGCTGGCCGGTCGTCTACAAGAGCTTCCCTCTAACGGAGGCCGCCGAGGCGCACAGGCTGATGGAATCGAGCGCGCATATCGGCAAGATCATGCTGGTGCCTTGAGCATCGGACTGTTCGTACCGTTTGACTTGCCACCCTTTGATTTGAACGGACGCGACCGCCATATCACCCCCCTCGCCGGCGCATGCCTCGCGCCGGGCGGCCCGGATGGCCGCGCCAGAAGGAAGAAGACGATGTCACAACCGCTGATGCCGAAGGCCACCGCCGTGTGGCTGATCGAGAATACCAGCCTGACGTTCGAGCAGGTCGGCGCCTTCTGCGGCTATCACCCGCTCGAGGTGCAGGCGATCGCGGACGGCGAAGTGGCGATCGGCATCGTCGGCCGCAGCCCGATCACCGCGGGCGAGCTCACGGCCGAGGAGATCAAGCGCTGCGAGAAGGATCCGGCGGCGCGGCTGCGCATCGCGACCCTGAACGTGCCGCGCGCCGCGGCCCGCACAAAGGGCCCGCGCTACACGCCGGTGGCCAAGCGCCAGGACAAGCCGGACGGCATCGCCTGGCTGGTGCGCAACCATCCCGAGCTGTCGGACGCGCAGATCTCGCGCCTGCTCGGCACCACGAAGAACACGATCGCGGCGGTCCGCGACCGCACCCACTGGAACACGCAGCAGATTCGGGCGCGTCATCCGGTCGACCTGGGCCTGTGCACCTATACCGAGCTGAACCGCGAGGTCGAGGCGGCACGTGCAAAGCTGCCGCCGGACGAGATCCCGGCGCCGCTGCCGGATCCGGACCACGACCGCGAGCACGACGCGCTGCGGCAGGACTAGGCCGCGCCGTCCCGGCCGCCGGTAACCGGATCTTCCGTTGCCGCTCGTGCCGGCTTCCCAGGCGGTCACCATGCCGCCCGCAGGTGCCAAGCCGGCCGAGCCCGCGGAATCGCCGGTCGCCGGCATCGTCTATTATTGCCTGGCTCCCATGCTATTCGTCTGCATGGGGGCGCTGGTCAAACATCTCAGCCAGCTCTATCCCGGCGGACAGATCGTCTGGTCGCGCTACTTCGCGCACTTCCTGCTGATCCTGATCATCTTCGCGCCGCGGATTCCGCGCCTGCTGGTCAGCCGCCGCAAGGGGCTGCAGGTGTTGCGCGGCGTGCTGATGCTGACATCGACGCTGTGCTCCTTCTTCGCGCTGCGCTTCATGCCGCTCGCCGATCTGTCGGCGGTAGCGTTTTTGGCGCCGCTGATCGTCACCGGCCTGTCGGTGGTGATGCTGGGCGAGAAGGTGGGCCCGCGGCGCTGGACGGCGGTCGGCGTCGGCTTCGCTGGGATGCTGCTGATCCTGCGGCCGGGGGCGGACAGCCTGCAGCTGGCGACGCTGCTGCCGATCGGCATGGCGGTCCTGGCGGCCCTCTATGCCATCGTGACGCGCATGGTGCGCAGCGATGCCGACCCGGTGAACGCCCTGTTCTACACGGCTTTGGTCGGCGCGCTGCTGGCGACGCCGCTGCTGCTGATCGAGTGGCGCACGCCGGACCTGCTCGGCTGGGCGATGCTGCTCAGCCTCGGCGTGTTCGGCGGGCTCGGGCATTATTTCGTCATCATGGCCTTCCGGCGGGCGAGCGCCTCGGTGCTGGCGCCCTTCGCCTATACCGAGCTGATCTGGGCGACGCTGATGGGCCTGCTGGTGTTCGGCGACTTCCCCGACGCCTGGACCTTCGCGGGTGCCGGCATCATCACGGCGAGCGGCCTCTACGTGCTGCACCGCGAGCGGGTGGTGCGGGCGCGGGACGCGGCGGCCGCCAAGGCCTGATCCGCCGCCGCGGCCGCCGCGTAGCAAGCTCATGGCTTTTCAGGACGGGCTCGGCGTGACGCGGCTCGACGACGCGCACCAATCGTTCCGGCTCCTCGTGCTGCCCGCATCGCATTTCTGCGAGCGCGCCCGGTGGGGTCTCGACCATGCGGGCGTCGACTATGACGAGGTGCGGTTGGCGGCAGGGATCCACATGCCGCTGACGCGGCGTGTGGCGTCGGGAACGTCGCTGCCCGTCCTGATCGTGCCGGGCGGGCGAGCCGTCCAGGGAAGCGGGCGGATCCTCGATCATCTGCGCCTGCCGGGCGGCGAGCCCGCATTGGAGGACCGGTTCGAGCACCGGATCGCGACGCTCCTGCGCCAGTATCTCTATAGCGTGGCGCTGCATCACCGCGGTTCGGGCGTTCCCGACATGCTGCTCGATGGCGTGCCTGCCTGGCAGCGCCTCATCGGCAGGGCGAGCTGGCCGGTGCTGCGCCGGGCCATGGCGTCGAGCATGAATGCCCGGCCTGCACTGACCGCCGCACTGGAAGAGGAACTCGAGCGCGAACTGGGGTGGTTCGACGACCGCGTCGACGGGACGCGCCCGCTGGTCGGCGGCACGTTCGGCAGGGCCGACATCACCGCCGCCAGCCTCCTCGCGCCGCTGGCGCTTCCGGCGGAGATACCGGTCTATCGCCATCTGCGTCTGCCGGCGACGACGGCGGCGACGCTCGCCCGATGGCGCGATCGGCCGTCGCTGCGCTGGGTGCTGTCGACGTATGCGACCTACCGGCGGCCTAACGGATTCCCGCCCGCATGAAGCTCTGCACGAACTGACGCTGGAAGAGCAGGAAGGCGATCAGCAGCGGCGCCACCGAGATGAGCGTGCCGGCGGAGATCACCGCCCAGTTCACGCCGGTCTCCGGCGCGGCGAAGACGCCGAGTCCGACCGTGATCGGCCGCGTCTCGACCGAGCTGGTGATGACCAGCGGCCACAGGAAGTTGTTCCAGTGGTAGCTGATCGAGACCAGCGCGTAGGCGAGGTAGGTCGGCCGGGCGAGGGGCACGTAGACGCGCCACAGGATGGTCAGCGGCCCGGCCCCCTCCACCAGCGCCGCCTCCTCCAGTTCGCGCGGCACCTGCTTGAAGGTCTGGCGCAGCAGGAAGATGCCGAAGGCCGAGGCGACGTAGGGCAATGCGATCGCCGGCACCGTGTCGACGAGACCGATGCGCGCGATCGTCATGTAGTTCTCGACCAGCAGCACCTCCGGCATGATCAGGATCTGCACCATGATCAGGGCGAAGGCGACGTCGCGGCCGGGAAAGGCGTAGCGCGCGAAGGCGTAGGCGGCGAGGGTGCAGAGCAGGAACTGGCCCGCCAGCACCATCGTCACCAGCATGACGGTGTTGAGGAAGTAGCGCGGAAAAGGCGCGATCTCCCAGGCGCGGCGGAAGTTCTCCAGGGAGAGCGGCGCCCCCAGCTCGAAGCGGGTGGCGTAGGCCGGCGGATGGATCGCCGCCCACAGCGCATAGGCGAGCGGCAGGATCCAGAGCAGGGCGAGCGCCCAGGCGGCGACCGTCTCCAGGGAGCGCGTCTTCATCGGTAGTGCACCCGGCGCTCGATGAGGACGAACTGGATCAGGGCGAGGCCGCCGAGCAGGCCGATCAGCACGGCGGTCAGCGTCGCCGCATAGGCCCAGTCGTTGAAGGCGAAGGCCGTCTCGTAGATGTAGTAGAGCAGCAGGCTGGAGGCGTTGTCCGGGCCGCCCTTGGTCAGGATGAAGAGCTGGTCGACCAGCTTGAACGAGTTGATGGTCGCGTTGATCAGCACGAACAGCGTCGTCGGCATCAGCAGCGGCAGGACGACGCGGCGGAAGGTGTACCAGCGCGAGGCGCCCTCGACGGCGGCCGCCTCGGTGAGGTTCGGCGGGATCGCCTGAAGGGCTGCCAGATAGAAGATCATGAAGAAGCCGGCCTCCTTCCACACCGTCATGACCACGATGCACCAGAGCACCGTCGACGGGTCGCCGAGCCAGTTGTGCGGCCCGGCGCCGAACGCGGCGCGCACCTGGTCGAGCAGGCCGAGCTGCGGCGTGAAGAAGAACAGCCAGATGCTGGCGACCGCGACCATCGGCAGGACGGTCGGGGTGAAGTAGGCGAGCCGCACCGCGCCGCGCGCCGGAAGCCGCTCGTTGACGAAGACGGCCATCAGCAGCGCCAGGGCGATCGAGGCGGGGATCGTGCCGAGCGCGAACAGCAGGTTGTTCCACATCACCTGCCAGAAGACCGGGTCGTCGATCATAAAGGCGTAGTTGTCGAGCCCGACGAAGGCCTTCGGCCGCATGCCGCGCGGCGTGGAGTGGACGCTGTCCCAGAGGCTGGCGACGATCGGCCAGTGGGTGAAGGCGACCAGCAGCACGAGCGCCGGCAGCAGCAGCAGCCAAGCCTGGGCGTGGGGATGGACGGTGACGCGGCGGTGGGCGGGCAAGGGGGTGGATGCTCCGAGGGCGTTGGACCGGTCCGCGCCCTTCGAGACGGCCCTTCGGGCCTCCTCAGGACGAGGACCTAATCGGCGAAAAGCACCACCCCGCCCTGAGGAGCCGGCGCAGCCGGCGTCTCGAAGGGCGGGGTGACACAGAAAGGAAGAGTTACCGGTACCGCTTCAGGATCCGGTCGGCGGTGGCCTGGGCTTCGGTCAGTGCGGCCTTCGGCTCCTTGCCGCCGGTGAGGGTGGCCTGGATGGCGTCGTCGAGGGCCTTCTTCACGCGGGCGTTCTCATGGACCGAGAACTCCGCCACCGAATGGTCGAGCTGGTCGCGCGCGACGGCCGCCGGCGGGAAGTCGGCGACGTACTTCTTCAGCGTCTCGGTTTCGTAGGCGGCCGGCGTCACGGCGACGTAGCCGGTGTCGATCGACCACTGGGCGGCGCGCTCCGGTGCGGTCATCCACTTGATGAAGGTGAGGGCGGCCTCACGCTCGGCCGGGCTCGCCTTCTCGAAGATGTAGAAGTTGCCGCCGCCGGTGGGCGAGCCGCGCTCCTTGCTGGCGGGCAGCATGGCGACGCCGAAGTCGAAGGTCGCACCCTTGCGCACGGCGGTCAGGTTTCCCGTGGTGTGCCACATCATGGCGGTCTTGCCCTGCAGGAACTGGTCGCGCAGGGTGCCCCATTCGACGGTGCCGGAGGGCATCACGCCCTTCTGGCCCAGTTCGCGCCAGTAGGAGAGGGCTTCGACGACCTTCGGCTTGTCGAAATAGGTCTCGGTGCCGTCCTGGTTCATCAGGACCTCGCCGTTCTGCTTGGCGAAGGCCTGGAACATCCAGTAGGGGTAGCCGGTCGACGGCACCATGACGCCGTAGCGCTCGACGTTGCCCGACGCGTCCTTCTTCACGAGCTTCTCGCCCATGGCCTGCATGTCGGCCCAGGTGGCGGGCGCCTTCTCGGGGTCGAGGCCGGCCTCCTTGAACGCGTCCTTGTTGTAGTAGAGGACGATGGTCGAGCGCTGGAAGGGAATGCCCCAGGTCTTGCCCTGCGTCTTGCCGTTCGCCATCAGCGACGGATAGAAGCTGTCGAGCCAGGCCTTGTCGGCGTCGGTCTTGACGACGTCCTCGAAGGGCACGATCACGCCCTGGTCGATCAGCTCGAACAGGTCGATGGAGAACAGCACCGAGAGTTGCACCGGCTGGCCGGCCTTGAGCGCGGCGAGCGCCTTCGTGCGCGTGTCGTCGTAGTTGCCGGCATAGACGGCCGTCACCTTGATGTCGGGATGGTCCTTCGTGAAGGCGGCGGTCATCCCGTCGACCACCTTGGTGACCGGGCCGCCGACGGCGACCGGATAGTACATGGTGAGTTCGACGTCGGCCGCCGCGGGGGCCGCGGCGAAGGCGAGGCCGGCGGCGGTGGCCAAGCCGGCGAGGGTGGATCGGTTGAACAGTCGCATGAAGTCTCCTGACGGGTCGTGGTTCGCTCGGACAATGACGCCCGGCGCTGTCTCTCAGGCGCCGGCCGTGGCCGGTCGGTCGGAGCGGCGGGCGGTATCGTCGCGGCGTCTCCCGCTCGCCGCGTCGAACAGGTGCAGCCGGCCCGTGGGGGGCAGGCGGATGAAGCAGGTGTCGCCGGGGCGCAGGGCGGCGCGGCCGGGTACGCGGACGTCGCAGGCCTCGCCCGCCACCATGCAGGCGACGAGGCTGTCGGCGCCCAGATACTCGACGGCGACGACACGCGCCGGCAGGCCGGTCTCGGCAAACGCCAGGTCCTCGGGACGCACGCCCAGCAGCATCCCCTCGCCGGCGCCGAAGCCGATTGCGGCGTCGGTGCCGCGAACGACGGCCCCCGACGGAGCGTCGGCGAGAGCGAGCAGGTTCATCGGCGGGGTGCCGATGAAGCGCGCGGCGAAGGCCGTGGCGGGGCGGTCGTAGAGTTCGTCCGGCGGCGCGTCCTGCTCGATGCGGCCGTCGCGCATCAGGATGACCCGGTCGGCCATGCTCATCGCCTCGGCCTGGTCGTGGGTGACGTAGAGCATGGTGATGCCGAGCCGCTGCTGCAGGCCACGGATCTCCTGGCGCATCTCGTGGCGCAGCTTGGCGTCGAGGTTCGACAGCGGCTCGTCCATCAGGCAGACCGGCGTCTCGGCGACGATGGCGCGGCCGAGCGCCACGCGCTGCTGCTGCCCGCCGGAAATCTGCGAGGGACGGCGGTCGAGCAGGTGGGTGATGCCGAGCAGGTCGGCGACCCGCTTCAGGCGCTCTTCGCGCTCGGCTTTCGGCAGCTTCCGCACCCGCAGGCCGAAGACGATGTTCTCGCCCACGGTCAGGTGCGGAAACAGCGCGTAGGTCTGGAAGACCATCGAGATATGGCGTTCGCCCGGCGGCAGGCCGGTCACGTCGCGCGCGCCGATGGCGATGCGGCCGTCGGTGGCCGTCTCGATGCCGGCGACGAGGCGCAGCGTCGTCGACTTGCCGCAGCCGCTGGGCCCCAGAAGGACTGTGAAGCTGCCCGGCTCGGCGGTGAAGGAGATGCCGTCCACGGCCCGCGTGCCCGCCCAGTCCTTGACCAGCCGCTCGACGCGGATCTCCTGTCCATCGATCGTCATGGCGTTTCCGGCGCGGCGGCTACGTTGAGGTCGACGCCGCTGGCGGCGACCATGGCGGCGAAGGCCGGCGGCACCGGGCCATCGGTGAAGAGCGCGTCCATCTCGCCCAGGTTGCCGCCCCGGGCAAAGGCGTTGCGGCCGAACTTGCTGCGGTCGGCCACCAGCAGGCGCGAACGCGCATTGGCCGCCATGGCGGCGCGCGTGCGCACCTCGTCGCTGTCGAAATCGAGCAGGCCGCCATCCTCGTCGATGCCGCCGACGCCGAACACGGCGAAGTCGACCCTGAACGTCGCGAAGACGGCGACCGCCGGGTCGCCGGTGACGTCGCGGTCGCGGTTGCGCAGGCGGCCGCCGACGATGGTAACGGCGTTCGTTTCGTTGCGGCAGAGCACCATGGCCGCGTTCATGTTGTTGGTCACGACCGCAAGGCCGCGGCGCTGGGCGAGGGCGACGGCCACCTGCTCCGGGGTCGTGCCGATGCCGATCGATACCGACGAACCATCGGGAATGCGCTCGGCGACCAGCGCAGCGATCCGGCGCTTGGCCTGGAGATTCATCACCTGGCGCGCGTCGTAGGCGATGTTCGCCGTCTCGTCGGGGACGGCCGGCATACCGGCGCCGCCGCGGAGCCGGCGGACGACGCCGCGGTCGCAGAGCAGGTTGATGTCGCGGCGGATCGTCTGCGGCGACACCCCGTACCGCTGGGCGAGCCGCTCCACCGACGCGAATCCTTCGACCCGCGTCAGTTCGGCGATTTCCCTCTGTCGGCGTGCGGCTTCCATGCGCTGTCTGCGGCGACCGTGCGTGCGTTCGTTCCAGCGCTCAGGCCGGTGTTCGTTCGAACATTAGCCGGTTTCGTTTGCAGAATCATGACAGCTTTTCGATCAGCACGGCGACCGATTGGGCAAGGAATCGGGTCCGAGGCGACGGAAAATTACCTCCGGTGCCGGAACCCTGCTCGTTAACCCGGCTTTATGATCTGAAATGTGACAGTGATGTGATCAGGGAGGGATAGGATGAGCGCAGAACTTGCCATCGCCATGCTGCTGATCGGCTTCTTCGTTATCTGCTCGGTCCTCGGCGGCATCGCACTCATGAGCCTCACCTTCAACCACCGGCCGCCGATGCGTGCCATCCGCACACGCGACAACGGCAGCGCGACCGGCGGCTGACGGGGCCGCCGCTCTCCGCGGAGAGCAGCGGGTCCAGTCGTCTGAGGCCTTTGCTCAGCCTTTCTCCACGGTACGCTTCTCGATATCCAGGAGGATATCCAGGCCGATCGCATCGTGAAGTTCGTGCTGAAGGGTGCCCCAGTCGGCGAGCGGCCGTGAGGTGACGGCGAAGTCCTTGGCCATCTCGGCGTACACGCTGCGCGCGTTCTCGTACATCGCCAGCACGAGCGTCTGCGGGTCGGCCAGGATCCGCCAGCCGAGCGAATGCAGGTCCGCCGCCGTCATCCCCGAACTCGCCACGCCGCCCGGCTTGCACAGATACATCAGCGGCCCGCCGAGACGCTCGCCGATATGGCGGATCTCCTCCGGATTGCGCGGGCTGAGCAGTAGCACGTCGGCACCTGCCTCGCGGTAGGCTTCAGCCCGGCGCAGTGCATCGTCCATGTTGCTGGCGCGCACGCCGTTGGTGCGGGCGATGATCACCGTCTCCGGGTTCCGGCGCGCCGCGACGCACTCCTTTACCTTCGCCGCCATCAGTTCGGCCGGCACCATGTGCTCGATGCCGACATGGTGGTGCGCGCGCTTCGGCAGGATCTGGTCTTCGATCTCGATGGCGGCGAAGCCGGCCGCCTCGGTCATGCCGATCGTCCGCCGCATATGCATCGGATCGCCGAAGCCGGCCGCGCCGTCGAGGATCAGCGGGAGCGACGATACGGTGCGGATGTCCAGCGCCGCCTGACACATCTCGGTGAGCGTGAGGTTCGCCTCGAGGTGGACTTTCATGTAGCCGCTGGCACCGCCGCCCAGGTAGAGCGCGCGGAATCCGGCGTTTTCGGCGAGCTTCGCCATCATGGGGTTGAGCACGAGCGGAACGGTGACCGGCTCGGGGCCGGCGATCATGGCGCGGAGCGATTGCATTTTAGGGGTTTCCTCCGGTCAGGCTTGTTGTGAGGTTGCTGCCCCGACTACCTTATGCGCCGCCGTCGCGTGAGAGGAAGACCGACCCATGCCCAGTGCGCTGTTCCAGCCGATCCGGCTGCGTGGCCTCGAACTGCCGAATCGAATCGTCATCGCGCCGATGTGCCAGTACAGCGCCGAAGACGGGTCGGCGACGGACTGGCACATGATCCATCTGGGCGGCTATGCGCTGTCGGGCGCCGGACTGCTGATCATCGAGGCGACCGGCATCTCGCCGGAGGGTCGGATCACCACCGGCTGCCTGGGACTGTGGTCGGACGAGAACGAGGCGGCGCTGGGCCGCGTGCTGAAGGCCTGCCGCCGGTACGGCAACACCCCGATCGGCATCCAACTCGGCCATGCCGGGCGGAAGGCCTCGGCGCAGGCGCCGCAGGACGGCGGCAAGCCGCTGCTGGAGGGCGAACCCGGGGCATGGCAGACCGTGGCGCCGTCGGCCGTGCCGTTCGGCGACGGCTGGCACCGGCCCCTGGCCCTCGACCGCGAGGGCATGGACAAGGTCGTCGCCGACTTCGTCCAGGCGACGCAGCGCGCCGACAGGCTGGGCATCGACCTGATCGAACTGCACGGCGCGCACGGCTACCTGCTCAGTTCGTTCCTGTCGCCGATCGCCAACCAGCGCAACGACGAGTATGGCGGGAGCCTGGAGAACCGCATGCGGTTCCCGCTGGAGGTCTTCGACGCCGTCCGGGCGGTCTGGCCGGAGCCGAAGCCGCTCGGCATCCGCTTCAACGGCACCGACTGGGACGCGGCAGGCTTCACGCCGGACGACGCCGTCGCCTTCGCCGCGGTCCTGAAGGAGCGCGGCTGCGACTTCGTCGATATTTCTGGCGGCGGAAACTCGCTGCCGCGCATCCCGGTGAAGCCGGGCTACCAGGTCCCGGCGGCGGCGCGGGTGAAGGCGGAGACCGGCATCGCGACGATGGCCGTCGGCATGATCCGCGAGCCCGCCTACGCCGAGGAGATCGTGGCGTCCGGGCAGGCCGACATGGTGGCCCTGGCGCGCGGCATGCTGTACGAGCCGCGCTGGGCCTGGCGGGCGGCCGAGGAGCTGGGCGCCGAGGCGGCCTACCCGCCGCAGTACGAGCGCGGCCGGCCGGCCAAGTGGCCGCAGGCTTTCAGCCGGCGCGACGCGGCCGAGTGAACCGATGCTGCCGAAGGGACCGATGCGGGATGTCGGAAGGGGGGAAGGAATGATCCGAGGCAGGCTCGCAGCGCTCGCGCTGGCGTCGGCACTGTTGGCCGGAACGGTGCCGGCGATGGCGCAGGACGCGCTGGTCGTCGAGTGCCGCGAAGGGGCCGTGATGCTCGAGAACTGGTACGACCCGGATACGGCGGTCGGCGATGCCGGCGACAAGGTGCTGCCGCTGCACATGCTGCTGCGCACCCCCGGTTCCTACACGTTCGAGTTCCAGAGCGAGCAGCCCTTCGCCGTCTACGCCTACCGCTACGATCCCGCCCGCCGCGACTGGGCGTTCCTGCCGGAGAGTGCCACCGCCCACGCCAATGCGGATCCGGACCTGCCGTGGGCTTGGTCGGGGACGGTGCGCAAGACGACGGGCCGGCCGGAGGACTATCTGCTGCAGGCGGCCCCGCAGGGCGCAGCGCAGGGGGAGCGCCACCGGTTCCTGCACATCCGGCGGATCGACTCCTGCCGCTGAGGCGAAGCGCGGCGGCGAAACGAAAAGCGGCGCGGAAGCGATTCCGCGCCGCGCCGCCTTCCGGAAACCGTGTCAGCCGAACTTGTAGTCGAGCAGACGCGCGTTCATGAACTCCTGCTCGCCGATGCGGCTCCAGCCCATCTGCTCGCGGCGTGCCTTCAGGAAGGACTCGACGATCCGCTTGGTGATGTCGTCGCCGTTCTCGCGCAGTTCGGCGATCACCTCGCCGCTCGCCTTGCCGTAGGCGGTCAGCACGTCGTTGGGGAAGCGCTTCAGCTGCACGCCGTGCTGGCGCACCAGCGTGTCGAGTGCGGCACCGTTGCGGGCGCTGAACTCGGCGGTGAAGCGGACGTTCTCCTCGCGCGTGATCGCCTCGAAGATGCGCTGGACGTCCTTCGGCAGCCCGTCGAACTTCTTCTTGTCGACGGTGATCTCGAGCTGCGTCGCCGGCTCGTGCATGCCGGGCCAGTAATAGTGCTTGGCGACCTTGAAGAAGCCGAGCGCCATGTCGTTGAACGGTCCGACGAACTCGGTCGCGTCGATCGTGCCCGACTGCAGGGCGCCGAAGATCTCGCCCCCCGGCAGGTTGACGACGGTGACGCCGAGCTTGCGTAGCGCATCGCCGCCGAGGCCGGGGATGCGCATCTTGAGGCCGTTCAGGTCGGCGACGGAGTTGATCTCCTTGTTGAACCAGCCGCCCATCTGCACGCCGGTCGAGCCGCCGTGGAAGCCCTTCAGGTTGAAGCCGGCATAGAGCTCGTCCCAGAGCTGCTGGCCGCCGCCGTAATCCATCCAGGCGTTCAGCTCGTTCGTCGTCAGGCCGTAGGGGACGGTGGAGAAGAAGTTCGTCGCCTTGCTCTTGTTCTGCCAGTAGTAGGGCGAGGCGTGCATCATGTCGGCCGCGCCGCGCGTGACCGCGTCGAAGCTTTCGAAGGCGGGGACCAGTTCGCCGGCCGCGAACACCTTGATGGTGAGACGCCCGTCGGTGGCGTCGCCGACGCTCTTGGCGAAGCGCTCGGCCGCCGTACCCTGGCCGGGGAAGTTCTTCGGCCAGGTGGTGACCATGCGCCACTCGACCTTGCCCTGCGAAATCGCCGGCGCGGGGAAACTCCCGGCCGCTGCGGCCGCGGCTGCACCGCCGACCGCCGCCGTCGTCAGAAACTTGCGTCTTTCCATCATCGCCCCTTCTCCCCTTCCGCCCTGATTCGTTCAGGTAGCCGGGCATGTTATTGCAATCGGCGGGCAGGTCCAGTGTGGCGGATCCGTGTGCCGGGAGGGGTGCGGGCCGGGGGCTTGCCCGCGCGGCGGCTTCGCAGTCTTATGCGCGGCGAGCGACCCAGACGAAGAGGTGAGGCCATGGACACGTCCAAATACGACGAGAGCGAACGCTTCAAGCAGGGCCTGCAGGTCCGCCGCGAGGTTCTCGGCGACCAGTATGTGAAGCCGGCGATCGAACGCGGCGCCAACGACGAGTTCCAGCGGGCGCTGCAGCAGTTCGCGACGGAAGACTGCTGGGGCAGCGTCTGGTGCCGGCCCGGCCTGGACCGCAAGACGCGCAGCATCATCAACCTGACGATGCTCAGCACCGTCGGCCGCGTGCACGAGCTGAAGCTGCACATCCGCGGCGCCATCAACAACGGCGTCAGCAAGGACGAGATCAAGGAAGTCTTCCTGCAGGTCGGCGTCTATGCCGGCGTGCCGGCGGCCGTCGAGGCGTTCCGCTGTGCCGGCGAGGTCTTCGCCGACATGGACAAAGAGAAGAAGTAGGCCGATCGCGAGGCCCGCGCCGCGGCGCGGGCCTCGCAGCCCTACCGGTGCGGCAGGAGGGCCAAGGCCCGCTGCGCCGCGAAGAAGGCGAGCGCCGGCGCGACGGCGAAGCTGCCGTAGAGCCATGCCGCGGCGGTGGTGATTTCGCCGCTCGCACGCGCCAGGGGAAGGCCGGCGGTGTTGGCCACCATGCCCGCGAGCGCGGCACCGAAGGCCAGCGCGATGAGCTGTCCGGTCGAGATGAAGGAGGCGGTGAGGTCGTGCTCGCCGTCACGGGCGGCGCCGATCAGCAGATTGCCGAGATGCGCCCAGCACAGGCCGATGCCCGTGCCGACGACGAAGAAGGACACCGCCGTCGGCAGCAGCATCGGGCTCTGCAGCGCGACGGCGACGGCCAGAAGCCCCGTCGCCATGACCGCCGGGCCGACGCGCAGCAGCAGCCGCACGGCTCCGCCGCTCGCTGATGCGGTCACCAGGGCCGACGAACTCCACCCCATCGCCTGAAGCGCCGCCGCATAGCCGGCGACCAGCGGCGTGTGGCCGTGCGCCGCGCGCAGCACGTAAGGCAGGAACGACATGGCGCCCGTGCCGACGATCATCAGGGTCATGGTGAGGGAGATCGCGCCGAGCCGGTTGCGCGGGTCGTAGACGCCGGTCGGCAGCAGGCGGCCCGTGGCGTGCCGGTCGACGGCGAACAGGGCGGCCATCAGGAGGACCGCGACGCAGAGGCCGGTGGCGGCGGCCCAGAGTTCGCCCGGCACGCTGCCGGCGGACACGGCGAAGGCGGCGAGGGCCAGCAGGAACAGGCGCAGCCCGGCGACGCCCCGCCGTTCCTGACCCTCGCTGCGGCGCGGCACGATCGACTGGACCATTACCGCGAATGCGGCGGTCAGGGGGACGGCGACCCAGAAGGCGCCGCGCCACAGGCCGGCGCTGTCGAAGGCGCCACCGAGCAGCGGCCCGCAGAGGGCGGCGACGCCCCAGACGCCCGAGATGAGCGCGAAGGCCCGTGGCCGAACCTCCGGCGCGAAGAGCTGGCGGATCGTGGCGTAGGCGAGGGCGACGAGCATGCCGCCGCCCAGCCCCTGCAGCGTACGGCCGGCGAGGAAGGTCGGCATCGACGTGGTCAGGGCGCAGGCGAGGCTGCCGGCGATGAACAACGCGGCACCGGCGCGATAGGCGCCGCGCGGCCCGAGCCTGGCGGCGAGCGCCGTGGCGACGGCCGAGCCGACGATGGACCCGACGACGAAGACGGTGGTCGCCCAGGCGTAGTAGGCCACGCCGCCGACCTCGACGACGACCGACGGCATGACCGTGGATGCGACGAACACGTAGACCGCATGCAGCGCCACGCCGCCGGCCAGCACCAGGGCGCGCAGGCCGTTGGCGCCGCGCAGCACGGCGCCCCAGCCGACATCGCCCGCCATGCGGCCGCCCCTGTCGTCCGGCGGCAGCTACTCGCCCTTGAACGTGGCGGGGCGCTTGGCGCGGAAGGCGGCGACGCCCTCGGCCACGTCGGCCGTCGTGAAGAGCAGGCCCTGGCCCTGCGCCTCCCATTCCAGCTGGTCCTCCAGCCCGAGCGGGTGGCGTGCCAGCATCGCCTTGGTGAGACCCGTGGCCGACGGCGCGGTCGCGGCGAAACGCTCCGCCAGCGCCATCGCAGCGGCGAGGGCACCGCCGGAATCGGCCACCTCGTCGACGAGCCCGGTGCCCAGGCCCTCCTCGGCGCCGACCACCGTCGCCAGCATGATCATCTCCTTGGCGCGGCCGACGCCGACGCGCTGCGGCAGGGTCCACAGCAGGCCCATGTCCGGCATCAGGCCGATCTTGGCGAAGGAGGCGCAGAGCTTGGCGTCGCGGGCGGCGACCACCTGGTCGCAGCAGAGGGCCAGGCCCAGGCCGGCGCCGTAGGCATAGCCCTCGACGGCGGCCACCACCGGCTTCTCGCCGGTGATCAGCAGGCGCACGAAGCGATGCGAGGCGATCAGGCCGGCGCGGTAGTCGATCACCGTCTTCGTGCCGAAGCCCGAGACGTCGCCGCCGGCCGAGAAGCAGCCGTCGGCGCCCTGGAGGACGATGGCGCGGCAGGAGGCGTCGCGCTGCAACTCTTCCAGGTGCCGGGTCAGATCCTCGCGCATCTCCACCGAGAAGGCGTTGCGCTTGCCGGGATTGCTCATGGTGAGGATGGCGATCGCACCCTCGCGGGTCAGGTGCGTGCCGCGTTCGAGCTGGGCCATGGTCACCTCCCCCTGAAGGCGGGTGCGCGCTTCTCGAGGAAGGCGCGCGCACCCTCGCGGCAATCCTCGCTGGACAGCAGCAGCGCCTGGCCGTCCGCTTCCATCGCCAGGAACTGGTCGAGATTGAGCGGCCAGCGGGCGAAGGCCGACTTGGTCATCGCCACCGCGACCGGTGCGGCGGCGGCGAACAGTGCGGCCTTCGCCAGCGCCGCGTCGAGGGCGCTCTTCGGTTCGGCCAGCGTGTCGACGAGGCCGATGCGATGGCCTTCGGCACCGTCGACGACGGTGGCCAGCATCATCATCTCGCGGGCGCGTTCGGCGCCGATCCGCTGCGGCAGGGTCCAGAGCAGGCCGCCGTCCGGCATCAGGCCGATCTTGTTGAAGGCGGCGCAGAACCTAGCGTCGCGTGCCGCGACGATATGGTCGCAGGCCATGGCGAGGCCGAAGCCGGCGCCATAGGAATAGCCCTCCACCGCGGCGATGACCGCCTTGTCCCCGCGCATGACGAGGTGCAGGAACTCGCGCTGGTCGCGCACCAGCTGGCGCCCCTTTTCGGGCGCCATCGTCGAGAAGCGGGAGACGTCGCCGCCGGCGGAGAAGCAGCCTTCGGCGCCCGTCAGCACGATGGCGCGGCAGCCCGCGTCGGCGAGGGCGGCGCGCATCGCCGGGATCAGCTCGGCCTTCACCGGGCCGGACATGGCGTTGCGCTGCCTCGGGTTGTTGATCGTCAGGATCGTGACGGCGTCGCGCCGCTCGACCAGGACCATGGAACCGCTCATCGTTCCCTCCCTCAGCGGCCGGCGAAGCGCGGGGCGCGCTTCTCGTAGAAGGCCTTCAGGCCCTCCTGCAGGTCCTCGGTGCCGAACAGCACGCCCTGGCCCTGGGATTCGTGGTCGAGCATTGGGTCGAGCGCCAGCGGCCACGCGGCGAGGGCGGCCTTGGTGATCCGGTTGGGCAGCGGCGCGGCGTCGGCGAAGGCGCGGGCCTTCTTCATCGCCGCCTCCTGGACGGCGCCCGGCTCCGCCAGCGTGCCGACGATGCCGAGCGCGTGCGCCTCCTCGGCGCCGACGGGCTCGCTCAGCATCATCAGGCGCCGCGCGCGGCCGATGCCGACCCGTTGCGGCAGGGTCCAGAGCAGGCCCATGTCCGGCATCAGGCCGAGCTTGCCGAAGGAGGCGCCGAAGCGGGCGTCCCGGCCGGCCACGACATGGTCGCAGGCGAGCGCCAGCGAGAAACCGCCGCCGAAGGCGTAGCCCTCGACCGCCGCGACCACCGGCTTCTCGCCGCGCACCAGCAGCTGCACCAGCCGGTGCACGCCCTGCAGGCGCGAGCGGCCGGAGAAGGAGCCGATGCCCTCCATCGTGTCGATGGCGCCGCCCGAGCAGAAGGTGCCGTCGGCGCCGCGCAAGACGATGGCGCGGCTGTCGTCGGCCTCGGTCATCAGGGTCGTGAAGACCTCGACGAGGCCGCTGCGGATGATCGGCGACAGCGCGTTCCGGCGGGCCGGATCGCGTATCGTGACGATGGCGACGTCACCGTCGCGGTCGAGGTCGACGCCGGGCTCCATTCCCTTCCTCCCTGGATGCTTCGTCAGGCCGCCTGTTCCGTCGGCGAGAGCGCGGCGAAGCGCCGCCGCATGGCGGCACCGTTTCCGAGCCACGCGCCGAGCACCAGCGCCCGCTTCAGGTACAGGCCGATGTCGGCCTCGTCGGTGTAGCCCATGCCGCCGTGCAGCTGGATCGCCTGGCGGGTGATCAGCAGGGCCGCGTCGGTGCAACGCGCCTTGGCGGCACTCACCACGACGGCGCGCTCGTGCGGGTCGGTCGTCCGGTCGAACAGTTCCACGGCGCGCATGACCGCGGCGCGTGCCAGTTCCTTCTGCGTCCAGATGTCGACGATGCGGTGCTGCAGCGCCTGGAAGCTGCCGATCGGCTTGCCGAACTGGCTGCGCTGCTTGACGAACTCGACCGTCATGTCGAACGCCGCCGTCATCACGCCGACCAGTTCCGCGGCGGCGGCGAGGCGCGCCTCGTCCACGGCACGGGCGAGGGCAACGCCGGTGGTGCCGGCATCGGCGACGCGACGGGCCGGCGTGTTCTCGAACCGGACGCTGCCGATCCAGCCGCCGTCGGTGCGGATCTGCGTGTCGACGCTCAGGCCCTCGGCGCCTGCTTCGACCCACCAAAGGGCCGCCGCGTCGCCGTCGCGCGCGGTCGTGACGTAGCCGTCGGCGCCTTCGGGCGCGAGGACGAACCGCTTGATGCCGGTGAGCCTGCCGCCCTCGGCGCGCGTGGCGCAGGTCTGGCCGGCATGGTCGCCCTCAGCTTCCTGCCAGGCGGGGCACGGCAGGATCTCGCCGGAGATGACCTTCGGTACCAGGGCTGCGGCGTCACCGCCGGCGTAGGCCAGCGCGCCCGCCGCGAGGACGCCGGCCGAGGCGGCCGGCTCCGGCGCCAGACCGCGGCCCAGCTCCTCCATGACGACGGCCAGTTCGGCGAGGCCGAGGCCGAAGCCGCCGCTCTCCTCGGGCAGATGGAGGCCGATCCAGCCCGCCTCGACGATGCGGTTCCAGCTGTCGCGCTCGAAGCCGGGCTTCGTGCCGCGCACCCGCCGCAGCCGCGCCGGCCCCTCGCCGCGTTGAACGAAGGCCGCCACGCTGTCGCGCAGCATGCGTTCGGTATCGTCGACCATGTCTCGCGTCCGGTTTCCTGCGGTCTCCTGGACGCCCTCAATAGCCGGAACGCCTTGTCCGTACAACGGGCCGGCCGGCGGGTCCGCGATGGGGCGTGCGGCGTGTGGCCGGTTTGGTTTGATGGTCCGCCCCGCCTGTGGTTTGATCCGACGCGCACGTTCAATGGGTGTTTGACTGCCCGCGGACGGCCGATCCGGTGCGATGATCCAGCGAGGGTAGCGAGTCGATGACGTCCAGCCGGAATCCCCTCCGGACCGCACTCTTCTCGGCGGCGTTGCTGGTCGTCATCCCGAGCGCGCTCGCCGATCCGCGTGACGGGGAGGTGCCCGCCCAGGCGGAGGTGATCGCCGCCATTCAGGCACGGCTTTCGGAACTCGGCTATTACCGCGGCCGGCCGGACGGGATCGTCGGCCAGATGACCCGAGAGGCGATCCGGCGCTACGAGCGACAGCTCGGCGTCGAGCCCACCGGCACGCCCAGCCTCGCCATCTATCGGCGCCTGCGGGAGGCGGCCCCAGGGGAGGCGGCCCCAGGGGAGGTGGGGGGCGAGGAGGCCCCGATCACCGGCGGTGGTGGCGAGGCGCCGGAAGCCCAGCAGACCGCGGCGACGGCTGCGGCGCTTCCTCTCGCGCCCCGAGCCGATGATGCGGTGGGCCCGGCAGCGGCACCGCCGCCGGCAATGGGACCGTCGGCAGCGGGGGCGTCGGGACGGAGCGGCGCAGTGCCGGGGGCCGAGACGGGCCGGGCGGCGGAGTCGGTGACGGTCGCCGGGGCATCCTGGCGCTTCGCCGACGAAGGTGGCGCCGCCTTCACCCTGCAGCTCAGGCCCGACGGTGCGATCGGCGGCGTGCCATTCGGCGATTCGTGGACGTGGAAGCAGGACGGCGACAGCGTGGAACTGCTCTACGCCAACCGCCTCGGCAGGACGGTCACCCGGCGCGGTACATTGGTCACCGTCGACAGCATCGCCGGTACCGCCACGAGCAGCGCCGGTGGCCGCTGGACCTGGACGGCGGAGCGCCTGCGCTAGGCAGTCAGCCCCGCATCCCGCGCACCAGCCGGGTGGTGCTGTGACCTTCGGACAGCGGGGCGAGGAAGACGCCGCCGCCCCAGGAGCGGACGAGGTCGGCGCCGATCACCTGATCGACGCTGTAGTCGGCACCCTTCACCAGCAGATCGGGTCGGAGGGCCTCGATCAGGGCGAGCGGCGTGTCCTCGTCGAACACGACCACCATGTCGACGCTGCCCATCGAGGCGAGGACCAGGGCACGCGCGGTCTCCGTCTGGATCGGACGGGTCTCGCCCTTCAGGCGCCGGGTCGAGGCGTCGCTGTTCAGGCCGACGATCAGCCGGTCGCAGCGCGACCGGGCGGCCGCCAGCAACGAGACATGACCTGGATGCAGCAGGTCGAAGCAGCCGTTGGTGAAGCCGACGGTCAGGCCGTCGGCGCGCCAAGCTGCGGCGATTCGGGCGGCGTCGTCGACGTGGGCGATCTTGTCGCCGCCGGCGAGCAGGTCGGCCCGGCGCAGCAGGGCTTCCAGTTCGCGCGGCTCGACCGTCGCGGTGCCCGCCTTGCCGACGACGATCCCGGCCGCGGCGTTGGCGAGCCGTGCCGCCGTCTCCAGGCCGCGGCCGGTCCCCAGCACCATCGCCGCGACGGCGGCCACAGTATCTCCGGCGCCGGAGACGTCCCATACGTCGCGTGCCTCGGCCGGCAGGTGCGATACCGCGTCGGCGGTGATCAGGCTGGCCCCGTCCTGGCTGCGCGTGACCAGTAGCGCCTCGATCCCCGTCGCGGCCAGGATGGCACGGGCGGCCGCGACGATGGCGTCGTCGCCGTCGACGGGCATCCCGGATGCTTCGGCCAGTTCGCGCCGGTTCGGCGTGACGAGCGTCGCACCGCGATAGCGACCGAAATCCCCGCCCTTCGGGTCGACCACTACCGGCCGTCCCGCTTCGCGCGCGGCCTGCAGGATCGCGGCCAGCAGTTCCGGCCGAAGCACGCCCTTGCCATAGTCCGACAGCATGACGACGCTGCAGGCCGCGACGCCCGCCAGGGCCGCCTGGGTCAGCCGGTCCGCGGCCGCGGCCGCCAGCGGCGCCGCGGTTTCGCGGTCCGCCCGCAGGAGCTGCTGTCCACCGGCGACGTAGCGCACCTTGAGGGTCGTGATCCTGCCGTGCTCGATGGCGAGGTCGGCCGAGACCCTGGGCTCGGCGGCCAGCAGACGCTGCAGTTCCTCGCCGGCCGGATCGTCCCCGACGGCGGCGACGAAGCGTACGGCGGCGCCGAGCGCGGCGAGGTTGCGCACGACGTTGCCGGCGCCGCCCAGCACGGCGGTCTCGCGTCCCGCGCGCAGCACCGGCACGGGCGCTTCGGGCGAGATCCTATCGACCTCGCCATAGACGTAACGATCGACCATGGCGTCGCCGACCACCAGCACGGACACCCCCGGCAGCGCATGGAGTGCGGCGAGCAGGTCGCCGATCGGAGGGGACGCCTGCGTCATCGGGTTTCCGCCAGTGCCAGCTCGACGGCCTCGCACAGCGCGTGGCCCAGGAGGATGTGCATCTCCTGGATGCGCGGCGTGTCGTCCGAAGGCACCAGGAGCAGGGGGTCGGCGAGGCCGGCGAGGCCGGCGAGGCCGCCGCCGCTGCCGCCGGCGAAGGCGGCGGCATGCAGGCCGCCGGCACGGGCCGCGCGGAGGCCTTCGATCACGTTCGGGCTGTTGCCGGAGGTGCTGAGGCCGATGGCGAGGTCGCCGGCGCGGCCGAGGCCCTCGACCTGGCGCGCGAACACGTTCGCGAAGCCGTAGTCGTTGGCGACGGCGGTCAGGAGCGACGTGTCGGTGGTGAGGGCGATGGCGGCGAGGGCGCGCCGCTCCAGGCGAAACCGTCCGACCAGTTCGGCGGCGATGTGCTGGGCGTCGGCGGCGCTGCCGCCGTTGCCGAACAGCAGCAGCCTGCCGCCCGCGGCGAGCGTCGCCGTGGCGAGGCCGGTCAGCCGTTGGAACGGCTCCGCGACCGCCGCCCGGGTGCGGGCGGCGACGTCCAGGTGCTGATCGAAAGCCTGCTCCAGGCAGGCGAGCGCTCGTGACACGGCCGCCCTCCAGGTCACCGGCTATAGCAGCCGCGGCACCCCAGGCAAAGACATAGCCGCATTGCCGTCACCGGCCCCAGCGGATGAGACCGGCTCGTCTCGCTGCGCGGCGGCAGCGGTGAGGTCGGCCCCGGCGCCGCTGCCGGTCAGCCGCGTTGGACGAGCGAGATCTTGGGGCTGGAGGAGACCTGGCGTATGGCGTTCAGGTAGTCGGAGTTGCGGCGCCAGCGGGACACGACGCGCTTCGCCGCGACGGGGTTCAACTGGTCGAAGAAGGAGAGGGCGTGGGCCACCTCCTGCGCGCCCACCTCCTCCTGCTCGGGCCATGCCTCGCGGCTCAGCAGGAAGATCGCGGCAAAGGCCCGCTTGCTCATGTTCGCCGCCATGCAGATCGTCGCCAGCGCCTCGCCGCCGCGCTCGTAGACCATGCGGCCGATGAGCTGCGGGCGAAGGCCGCTGATGCGCGACAGGACCGATTCGAACTGCGGGATGTCGCCGCGGCGGAGATGGGCGATCATCTGGGCATCGGCGTCGGGATCGCCGGCGCCGCGGGATTCGCTTGGGGTCGAGACGCTGTAGGACCAGCCGCCGACGCTGCCGGCCTCCTCGACGGCATGCTCGAGCGCATCGTCGAGGGCGACCTCGTCGATCTTGAACTGCTCCAGCAGGTGCTGGCGCAGGGCAACGGACACCCAGAGGCAGAGCCGGCGAGCGAGGTCGGGGGCGAGGTCGCTGGCGGCGAGCCGGGACGTGTCGAAATCGTTGCCGCCGACGGCGGCTTCGGGCGGATCGTCGAACAGGCCGGCGACCAGGTCGGCATTGCCGGTCTGGGCGAGGACGTCGCCGATGTGGCTGCTGACGCCGCCACGACGCCGGGCGACGGCCAATTGATGCTGAAGCGCACGGTGGCGGACGACCTCGATGAGCTCCGAGTCGGCGAGGACGCTGCTCTCCATGAGGATGGCGTAGGCGACCGGATCCTGGTCGCGCGAAACCGCCAGCACGGTCGCCCGCGGAATGCTGGCGCTGGTGGCGAGCTGGCGGCCGAGGCCGGTGCGCACCGACCCCTCCAGGTCTTCGACCAGGCGCCGGATCATCCGGTGCATCAGGACGCGCTCGTCCTTGGTCAGGACGTTGGTGCGGCCGTGGAAAAGGTCGGCAATGACGTCCGAAAGGCTCTCGCGGCTGGCGCTCGACTTGTCGCGCGCGAGGCTGAGCAGGCCTTTGACCTGCGCTTCGGGGTTGTTCTGCTTCATCGCCAGGATTCTCTCCGCCAAGACCGGCCGCTACATGCGGCGTCGGCGCACTCGCCCTGTCGCAGAGTGGCACCGGAGTGTTGCCGATGGGTAAACGAACAGGTGCAGCGGGCTGGCATTATGTCCCTCCGCCGAGGCGGAGCAGCATCGGCCGGTGGTCCGAAAGGCGGCTCGACAGGTAGCTGGCACCGGCCACCCGCACGCCGGGCGAGACGAGCGCCGCGTCCAGCCGCAGGCGCAGCGGGCCGCGCCGGAAGCTCCATCCGGCGGGAACCACGGCGGTGAAGCCCGCCAGCCGGCAGCCTCCCGGTCGATTGAAGTCGCCGGCGAGCAGCAGCGGACGGTCGCGGTGCGCCGCCACGGCGCGCAGCTGCGCCTGGCGCTGCCAGGGCAGGTGGGAAAGGTGAAGGTTGCAGACGGTGAGCCCGCCGAGACGGCAGCGCAGGGCGACCCGCGGCCAGGGCCAGCCGCCGAGGGCCGTCGATTCGACGTCGTGCAGGCGTGCCGGGCTCCACAGCGCCATTCCCTCCGCCGTGGCGCCCGGCGCGCCGCCGGGCAGCGGGAAGGCGGGGACAAAGCGCACCTCGCCGCCCAGGAGCGATGTGAGCCGCCGCGAATCCTCGACCGCCTCCTGGAGCAGGAGCAGATCCGGCGCCACGCCGCGCACGAACGAAGCGACGGCATCGAGCCGATCGTCCGCCGCGCGCGCGATGTTCCAGGTCAGCAGGGTTGGCATCGCATCACTATTTCGTGCGGCAGGCGGAAAGTTCCGATAGCCGGCTCCGGCTTAACGGCTCGTTTACCCGCATCGGGCGATTAAGCTTCGCGTCAGGGGACTCCCGCAGGGATCGTCGTCCATGCAGATACCGCCATCGTCCAACCTCTTCGTCGCGCTGGGCGCTTTCGGCGGGACTCCGCCGTCGACGAAGACCGCGCCGACCACGCAGGCGGCCCAGCACGTGGCGCAGCCGACGGCGCCGACGCGTTCGGTGCAGACCGTCGCCGCCGCGCCGAACCAGGGCGTGGCCGCCATGCAGCACGGCGCGCCCACCGCCAACCTGCCGCGCGGCAGCCTGCTGAACATCAAGGTCTGAACTGCGGCGGTTGCCCGGCCGCGCCGCAGACGCCATCCTCTCCGGCATGGCCGAGACGGATTCCACCCCATCCCCCCAGGCTTCCTCCTTCCAGCGCCGCGTGCCGGAAGGCGACAGCCGCGAGCGCCTCGTCTGCGCCGACTGCGGCTTCGTCAACTACGAGAACCCGAAGATCGTCGTCGGCGTGGTCGCAACGTGGGAGGGCCGCATTCTGCTCTGCCGCCGCGCCATCCATCCGCGCCGCGGCTTCTGGACGCTGCCGGCGGGCTATCTCGAACTGAACGAGACGACGGCCGACGGTGCGGCGCGCGAGGCCTTCGAGGAGGCCTGTGCCCGGATCCGCATCGATCAGCTGCTGGCGGTCTATTCGATCCCCCGGATCAGCCAGGTGCAGCTGATGTATCGCGCCGACCTCGTCTCGCCCGACGTGGCGGCCGGCGAGGAGACCGAGGCGGTCGGCCTGTTCGAGTGGGACGAGATCCCGTGGGAGGAGATCGCCTTCCCCTCGGTGCACTGGGCGCTCCACCACCACCGTGAGACGCGGCACGAGGCCGCATTCGTGCCGCGCTCCAACCCGCCCGGCGAGACGGGAGACATGCGCCCGCTGCCGCGGAATCCGTGAGGGCCGACCGTCTCCCTACTTGTGCGCCTGGCCGCCGTCGATGGTGACGACCGTGCCCGTGACATGGCCGGCGCGCGGGCTGGCGAGATAGACGACGAGGTCGGCCACCTGCTCCGGCGTGCCGGGCGGCGGGTCGGAGGGCATCATCTCCTCCCAGCGGCTTTCGTCGCCGAACTTGTCCTTCGCCCGGCCCTTCAGCATGACGAACATGCGCTCGGTCGCGATCAGGCCGGGATTGACGGCGACGACGCGGATGCCGTCGGCCAGGCTGGCGCCGCCCATGCCGCGCGACAGGGCCATCAGCGCGGCATTGCCCGCCGACCCGGCGATATAACCCTTGGACGGCCGCTCGCCGGCGAGACCGATCACGTTGACGATCACCCCGCCGCCGCGCGCCTTCATGGCGGCATAGACCTCGCGCGACAGGTTGACGTAGCCGAACACCTTCAGGTCCCAGGCGGCGCGCCAGCGCTCCTCGGTGACCGCCGCGATGTCGCCGGCCGGTACCGCACCGGCATTGTTGACCAGGATGTCGAGGTCGGGGCAGGCGGCTGCCAGCGCCTGCATGCCGCCCGGTGCGGCGAGGTCCATCGGGTGGATCGTGACCTGGACGTTCCAGCGTCCGCGGATTTCGTCGCGCGCCTTCGTCAGGTCCGCCTCGGACCGTGCCGCGAGGTGCAGGTTGCAGCCCTCCTCGGCGAGCAGGCGCGCGACCGACAGGCCGATGCCCTTCGATGCACCGGTGACCAGTGCCGTCTTGCCGCGCAGCTGCAGATCCATGCCGTCCTCCCGATGATTTCGCGGCAGGATAGGGCGGAACGGCCCTTCCCGCCATGTGGCCCTGCTACGGGGCGCCGCTATGCGGCGGGCTTGGCGAAGACGCAGCTGATGTAGACACGGTCGCCGCTGGCCAGGGCATGGGCCTCGTCGCCCTCGCCGCGGCTGATGAAGGCGAACTGGCGGGCGAGGCCGCGCAGCGGCCAGGGCACGGTGCGGTCGATCAGCGCGCGCTTGTGCGCGTCGTCCAGCAGCAGGCCGCGCCGGACATTGTCGGAGATGTCCTGCTCGGAAACGGGCGTGAGCGGCATCGCGGCCAGCTGCCGGCGCAGCTTGCGCATGGCGTCCAGGCGCCGGTAGTCGGCGAACAGGAAATGTCCGCCGGGGCGCAGCACGCGCGCCACCTCGGCGAAGAAGGCGGCCTTGTCGGGGTAGGAGCCGGAGGATTCGACGTTCAGGACGATGTCGAAGCTCTCGTCCGGGAAGGGCAGGGCCTGGGCGTCGCCCTGGCGGAAGGAGAGGTTGGGGGCGGTGTGGCGGCGCCGGCAGTGCTCGATGGCCTTGCCGGCGATGTCGAGCCCGACCAGGCTGCGCGGCTTCAGGTAGCGCGCCACGTAGGACGCCCCGCCGCCGCGGCCGCAGCCGGCCTCCAGCGCATCCTTGCCCGCCCAGTCCACCGAGCCGTCCGCGGGGCTGGCGGCGTGATGGTAGAGCTGGATGGCATAGCGCTCTGCCTCGTCCTCGGGCAGCAGCCCGATGTCCATGCGGTCCGCTCCGTCGGGAGCGAAACCATGGTTCAGGAACACGACTTCGCCCTTGCGGTCGAGACGCGTCAGGAAGTCGTACCAGGCGATCGCCGCCTTGTAGCGGAGACCCTTGGGCAGTCGTCGCCAGGTGCCGAGCATGCGCGATGTCGCCGATGTTGCCGCGGTTCCGGCCGGCATGACCATGCCGGCCGCGGCCCTTGTCGTCGGTTATCGCCCGGGCGGCAAGGTCATTCGGCGGAAGGTCCGATGCCTTCTGCCGACCGGGCGCCGCGGGGCTTCACCCCGGCACGAAGATGTTGCGGCCGTCCTCGCGGTGGACGGTGCCGGGGCGGCCGAGGCTGTCGCGGTCCTGGAGGTCCTGCAGCGTGGCCTGGTCGGACGGGGTGTTTGCGACGAAGCGCTGGCCCGTGGCCTTCAGGCGGCCGTAGACGACGCCGTAGTCCGGGCCGTTCTTGCCGTGCATGACGGTGTAGGTCTCGATGGTCGCCGGGCCGCTCGCCTCGGAGACGTACGGGACCTTCGGCATGGCGTCGAGTTCGGCCTGGAGGACGGCGGGGTCCTCGCGGGTCCACTGCCCTTCGGTCGGCGTGGTCGAGTAGATGCCGAAGGAATGCTTGGTGACGTAGTTGCCGTTGGCGGTGACGAGGCCGAAGCTGCCCGGCTCGGAGCGGACGCGGCGGAGCATCTCCGAGATCGAGTGCACGACGTAGCTGTTGCCCGGACCGCCGAAATAGGGGAGGCCGCCGGTCACCGTCAGGCCGCGCGGATCGTCCTCGGCGATCCCCATCTCCTTGCAGCCGATCTCTACCGCCGAGGGGAAGCAGCTGTAGAGGTCGAGGAAGCGCATGTCGCCGACGGTCTTGCCGGCCATGTCGAAGGCCTTGCGCGAGCCGTTGCGGATGGCGTGCGAGACGTGGATCTCCGGCCGCTCGGACAGGAACCAGTGGTCGTGGCCGTCGGCGCAGCCGTGCAGGTAGACCCACTTCGATTCGGGGATGCCGAGTTCGCGGGCCAGACCGACGGAGGTGATGATGAAGGCCGCCGACTGGTCGATGAACGCGTTGGAGTTCATCAGCCGCGGATAGGGGAAGCCGATCCAGCGGTTGCCGCCGTCGACCGTCGCGAGCTGCTCGGCGGTGAAGCCGTCGCGGCGCGTGGCGAGCGGGTTCTCCGCGGCCACCCTGGCGAAGCCGGAGAACAGCTTGCCCATCGACTTCAGATGGTCGGGGATGGAGGCGCCGCGCTGGCCGCGGATGGCATTCTCGATCAGCGGGTAGAGGGTGATCGCGGCGCGGATGTTGTGCTTGTCCTCGTCGTCGCTCCAGCCGCGGCGCGGATCGCCGATCAGTTCGGGCTCGCCGCCGGGATCCTCGCGCCAGGAGATGTCGTCGAGGCCGCGGCGCTCGACGCCGTGCTGGGTGCGCAGCGCCTCGCCGCCGACCACCATCGCCGCCTGCATCTCGCCGCGGGAGATCGCCTCGGCGAACTTGTTCACCAGGTACTGGGGCATGTTGCCGCCGTTCCAGGTGTAGAGGTAGCGGGACGCGTCGATGCCGAGGCGCTTGGCCACGCTCTTCGGCGGGTTGGTCGAGGTGCCGAGCTTGGTGGCGAAGCGGTGCGAGGTGTCGGCGAACAGGCGCAGCATGGCGACCGTGTCGATCCTGGCCGCGAGGCCCGGGGCGCCCGCGTCGGCCAGGGCCAGCCGGCCCGCCTCGGCGATCAGGTCGAAGGGCGAGCGGCCCTGCTCGACGGGGGTGGTCATGTCGGTGACGTCGCCGCAGCCGACGAGGATCGGGGTCGTGTCGAGGGGCATGGCTGGCCTTCTGCTCGAAAAGGGGCTTTGGAAAGGGCGTTCCGCCTATTGTCCGCACAATAGTGCACGAGACGGCCGGCGCTTGTCGACGCGGGTTGCGCCCGAGCCGCGCGATGGCGGAAGCCGCGGCAGCGCGCCATTCCGCCGCAGCGGCGCCGCGGACGCTCGCGCGGGCGCCGGCCGCCTCTATGTTGCGTTTGACATGGGATATGAAATTGGGTGAGCCGGGGATGATTAATATCCCGGCAGGTGTCGACCCCCATAGTGAGCGGGCGGGCGACCGGACGAGTGGCCGTCGGTGCCACGAGCGGGCGGATGGAACAGCCATGGACTACGAAGCGATCTTCGCCGAGCGGCTGGCGGCGGTGCACGCCGAAGGCCGGTACCGCGTCTTCGCCCACCTCGCGCGGCAGGTGGGGCGCTATCCGGTGGCGGCGGCGCACGGCCCGGACGGCGTGCGCGACGTCGTGATCTGGTGCGGCAACGACTATCTCGCGATGGGCCAGCACCCGGTGGTGCTCGACGCCATGCACGCCGCGCTCGACCGGCACGGCGCCGGCGCCGGCGGCACGCGCAACATCTCCGGCACGTCGCATCCCGTCGTCCTGCTCGAAGCCGAACTCGCCGACCTGCACGGGAAGGAGGCGGCGCTGGTGTTCAGCTCGGGCTACGTCGCTAACGACACCTCGCTCTGCACGCTCGCCACCATCCTGCCCGGCTGCGTCGTCTTCTCCGACGAGAAGAACCACGCCTCGATGATCCAGGGCATCCGCAACGCTCGCTGCGAGCGCCGCATCTTCCGGCACAACGACGCGGCCGATCTCGACCGGCTGCTGTCGGCGGCGGACCCGGCGGCGCCGAAGCTGGTGGCGTTCGAGTCCGTCTATTCGATGGACGGCGACATCGCTCCCATCGCCGACCTCTGCGACGTGGCCGAGCGGCACGGCGCCATGACCTATCTGGACGAGGTGCACGCCGTCGGCCTCTACGGCCCGCGCGGCGGCGGCGTCGCCGAGGCGCGCGGCCTGCTCGACCGGCTGACGGTGATCAACGGCACGCTGGCCAAGGGCTTCGGCGTCGTCGGCGGCTACATCGCCGCCAGCGCCACGATCATCGACCTGGTGCGCAGCTATGCCCCCGGCTTCATCTTCACGACCGCCATTCCGCCGGCGACCGCCGCCGGCGCGCTCGCCTCGGTGCGCCACCTGAAGACGAGCGGCGTCGAGCGGGCCGCCATGCAGGAACGGTCGGCCACCCTGAAGCGCCGCCTGACCCACGCCGGCCTGCCGGTGATGCCGTCGGAGAGCCACATCGTGCCGCTGCTGGTCGGCGATCCGGTGCGCTGCAAGGCGATCACCGACACGCTGATGGACGAGTTCGGCCTCTACGTGCAGCCGATCAACTACCCCACCGTCCCGCGCGGCACCGAACGCCTGCGCCTGACGCCCGGGCCGATGCACACCGACGCGATGATGGACGACCTGGAGGCCGCGCTGACGACGATCTGGCGCCGGCTGGAGATGCCGCTGGCGGCTTGAGCCGCCGAGGCGCTTTATCCCCAGGTCGACCGCGCCAAGGCTCGCCGCGATCGTGTATGGTGCCCGCAACCCGCCCGCCGCGGCCGCGGGCCGCCCTACGGAGACCGACCTTTCCCCCTCATGCGTGATCCCCTCGACGTCCTCCGCACCGTGTTCGGCTTCGAGGCCTTTCGCGGACATCAGGCCGAGATCGTCGACCATGTCGTGGCCGGCGGCGAGGCGCTCGTGCTCATGCCGACCGGCGGCGGCAAGTCGCTCTGCTATCAGGTGCCGGCGCTCTGCCGCGAGGGCGTGGCGGTCGTCGTGTCGCCGCTGATCGCGCTGATGAAGGACCAGGTCGAGGCGCTGCGCCAGCTCGGCGTGCGGGCCGCCGCCCTCAACTCCAGCCTCGCCTGGGACGAGGCGACCGCCGTGCAGGACGCCATGCGGCGCGGCGACATCGACCTCGTCTACGTGGCGCCGGAACGGCTGCTGACCGATGGGTTCCTGAACCTGCTGGAGCGCTGCCGCATCTCGCTGTTCGCCATCGACGAGGCGCACTGCGTCTCGCAGTGGGGACACGACTTCCGGCCCGAATATCTGAAGCTCGCCATCCTGCACGAGCGCTTCCCCAGCGTGCCGCGCGTGGCACTGACGGCGACCGCCGACGGGCCGACGCGCCGCGACATCGTCGAGCGGCTGCAGCTGGGCGACGGCCGCATCTTCGTCGCCGGCTTCGACCGGCCGAACATCCGCTACCGCATCGTGCCGAAGACCGATCCGCTGCGGCAGCTGGACGCCTTCATCCGCACCGAGCATCCCGGCGATTCGGGCATCGTCTACTGCATGAGCCGAAAGGACGTGGAATCGACGGCGGATTGGCTGGTGGGCAAGGGCCACAACGCCATTCCGTACCATGCCGGCCTGGACGCCGCGGTGCGCGGGCGCAACCAGGACCGGTTCCTGAAGGACGACAAGGTCATCGTCGTCGCGACGGTCGCCTTCGGCATGGGCATCGACAAGCCGGACGTGCGCTTCGTCGCGCATCTCGACGCGCCGCGCAGCCTGGAGGCCTATTACCAGGAGACCGGCCGCGCCGGCCGCGACGGCCTCGCCTCCGACGCCTGGATGCTCTACGGCATCGCCGACGTGACCCGCCAGCTGCGCTTCGTCGAGGCGTCGAACGCCCCCGATGCGCAGAAGCGGGTCGAGCGGCAGAAGCTCGACGCGCTGCTGGGCTTCTGCGAGACGGCGCGCTGCCGCCGGCAGGTGCTGCTGGAATACTTCGCCGACAGCTGCGCGCCCTGCGGCAACTGCGACACCTGCCTGGAGCCGCCCGAGGTCTATGACGGCACGGAGCTGGCGCAGAAGGTGCTGTCGACCGTCTACCGTACCGGCCAGCGCTTCGGTGTGACGCACATCATCGACGTGCTGCGCGGTTCGGCCGGCGAAAAGATCGCCAAGTTCGGCCACGACACGGTCAGCACCTTCGGCATCGGCAAGGACGTGGCGGCCAAGGAGTGGCGCTCGATCGTCCGCCAGCTCGTCGCCGCCGGCCTGCTGGTGGTGGATACCGAGGGGCATGGCGGCCTGGCGCTCAGTCCCGACTGCCGCCCGGTGCTGCGCGGCGAGCGGCGCGTCGACCTACGGCGCGAGCGTGCGGTCAAGGTGCGGCGGGAGTTGCGTGACCGCGACCTGGGCGGCGCCGATTCCGGCCTTTTCGACGCGCTGCGCTCGAAGCGCATGGAACTGGCGAAGGCCCAGGGCGTGCCGCCCTACGTCATCTTCCACGATTCGACCCTGGCCGAGATGGCTCGCACCCGGCCGATCACCATCGACGCCCTCGGCCGCATCCAGGGCGTCGGCCGCGCCAAGCTCGAACGCTACGGCGACGCGTTCCTGGAAGTGATCGGCGAGGCGGGTTAGGGCGCGCCGCTCACCTGACGCCGCTGGGCGGAACGGACCTGCCGCGCTCGTCCAGGCTGAGCGGGCCCGGGCCGGCGAAGACGAAATACAGAAACAGGAAGCAGTAGAGGATGGCCGCATCGCCGCCATTGTTGATCGGGAAGAAGTCCCGCGGGGCGTGCGCCAGGAAGTAGGCGAAGGCCATCGTACCCGAGGCGAGGAAGGCGGCGGGCCGCGTGAACAGGCCGATCGCGATCAGCACGCCGGTCACCAATTCGATGGCGCCGGCAAAATGGCCGGCGGAGCTGAAGTCCCATCCGGCGCCGGCGCGCTCGCCGCCGGGAAAGGCCAGGAACTTCTGCGTCCCGTGCGCGAGGAACAGAAGACCGGCCATGATGCGCGTGATGCTGAGCATGTAAGGCGCGTAGGCGGCGAGGCGGGCGGAATTCATGACGCGTCTCCAGGTCCGCTGGCGGCGTTCGCGCCGCCGATGCCTCTACACGGGTAGAGGCCCGGCGATACTAGCGCCCGAATGCTGCGGTGCAAAAGAATGAAGACGCTTTGGCCGTCTAGCCTTTGCCGAGGGCATGGGCGGCCTCGTCGGCGGCGCGTTGGCCCGACAGGAAGGCACCGTGGGCGGTGCTGAAATAGCGCAGGTGCGTGGCCTCGCCGGCGAAGAAGAGGCGCGGGCCGGCGGGAGCGGCGAGGACCGGGCGCAGGTGGGCTGCACCCGGGCGGGCGGCCGAATAGGCGCCGCGGATCCAGGGGTCGCTCTCCCAGGCCGATACGCGCGTGGCGCCCAGGCGCCGGGCGGGCTCGGGCCCGAAGATGGCGGTGAGGCGCGCCATCGCGAAGTCGACGGCGGCGGCCTCGCCGGCACGCTCGATCTCCGCGGCGAAGCGGCCGCCGATGAAGGTGGTGACGAGGTCGCGGCCGAAGGGGCGGATGTGCAGGATCATCGTGCCGGAGGTCGCCTCGGCGAGGCGGACGGCATGGGCGGCGAGGTCGCCGAACGGGTTGCCGTCGAAGGCCATCGCCAGCTTGTTCGCCCGGCCGAGCGGGATCGCGGCGAGGGCGGCGCGCCGGTCGGCCGACAGCGGCGGGTCGAAGGCGATCGTGCCGGCCGCCAGGACCGAGGTCGAGACGGTCACGATCACGGCCGCCGCCTCGACGCTGCCGGCCGCCGTTTCCACGATCGCGCACCGGCCGTCGTGGCGGACGGCGGTGACGGCGGTCCCGGTGCGGACTGGCAGCCCAGCACCGTAGCTTTGCAGGATCGTGCCCAGGCCGTCGGGGACCGGCCAGTTCTCCTCGGTGTCGGTATAGTTCACCCAGTCGGCGGTGGAGAGTTCGTCGGGGTCGGCCGAGGAATAGGCGGCGACCCAGGCCTCGAACGCCGGGCGCCAGCGCGGATGGTCGGGCAGAACGGCGGAGACCGGCACGTCGCGCCCGGCATGGGCCGCGGCCTCGATCAGCGCCTCGCAGCGGTCGAAATAGTCGATCCGCTCGCTCTCCTCCACCGGGGTCGCCCAGCGCGTCTCGTGCGCACGGAAGAGGAAGCAGCGGCGGATGCGGGTCGGGGTCGTGTCGTAGGCGACGCCGTGCCGTGTCGCGATCCCGGCCAGCGGATTGACGCTGCCGGAATGCAGCCAGGTGGCGCCCAGGTCGACCGGCATGCCGGCTAGGTCGACGGTCCAGGCGCGGCCGCCGATGCGGTCCTTCGCCTCCAGCACGACGACCGACAGGCCGCGGTCGAGCAGGCTTCGCGCCGCGGCGAGCCCGGCCGCGCCCGCGCCGACGACGACCACGTCGACCGAAGCGGGCAGGGCGGCGGGCACGGCGTTCACCTCACGCTGCCGTGGCGCCGGTTTCGGCCATCGCGGCGATCTCGGCGTCGCTGAGGCCCGCCTCCCGCAGGATTTCGGCGCTGTGCTGGCCGAGGGTGGGGGCCATGCGGCGGATCTCCGCGGGCGTGTCGGCGAAGTTCACCGGCGGTGCCGTCATGGTGAGCGGCCCCTCGGTCGGGTGCTCGACCTTGCGGAAGAAGCCGATGGCCGAGAGGTGCGGGTCCTGCTCCAACTCCTCCAGCTTGTTGACCCGCGCGCACGGGATCTCGAGCCGATCGAGCACCGCCAGCCAGTCGTCGGTGGTGCGCTCGCGCAGCATCTCGGCGACCAAGGTGTAGGTGTCGTCGATATGCTTCGTACGGCCGGCGAGCTTGGCGTAGCGCACGTCGGTCGCGAGTTCCGGCCGGCCCGCCTCGACGACGAAGCGCGCCCACTGCCGGTCGGTATAGGCCAGGACTGTGATCCAACCGTCCTTCGTCTGGCACGGCCGGCGCCATTCGGCCAGAACGCGCGGATAACCGATCGGCCCGTCCGGCGGGTCGAAGGTGTGGCCGTAGAGATTCTCCATCAGGGTGAACTGGGTCATCACTTCCAGCATGGGGATCTCGACGAACTGGCCCTTGCCGGTGCGCTCGCGGTTGAAGAGGGCGGCCAGGATCGAATAGAGCGTGGTCAGGCCGCAGGTCTTGTCGGCCGCCACCATCGGCATGAACAGCGGCTCGCCGAAGCGCTTCTCCATCAGGCCGGCGATGCCGCAGACGCTCTGGATGATGTCGTCGTAGGCCGGGCGCCCAGCATAGGGCCCGGCCTCGCCGAAGCCGTGGATGGCGGCGTAGACGATGCGCGGGTTGCGCTTCAGCACTTCTTCCGGCGAGAAGCCGAGGCGCGCCACCGCCTGCGGCCGGATCGAATGCACGAACACGTCGGCGCCGTCGATCAGCGTCTGCAGGGCCGCGCGCGCCGACGGCTGCTTCAGGTCGAGCACGACGCTGCGCTTGTTGCGGTTCGAGGTGAGGAAGGTGCAGGCCATGCCCTCGTTGCGGCTGGGGCCCGTGGTCCGGGTGGTGTCGCCGTCGGGCGCCTCCACCTTGATGACGTCGGCGCCCATGTCGCCCATCAGCATGGTGGCATAGGGGCCGAGGACGACCGAGGTCAGGTCGATGACGCGCACGCCTTCGAGCGGGCCGGGCATGAAGGAAACGCTCCTGCTACGAACGGCGCCGCACCGTGCGACAGAGCCGAGAAACGACTAGTAGCGCGGGGGCGTGCGGGGCGGCAAGGTGGGGATAGCGCCTGGGGCGACCACGATCCGCGAGCATGCGGATCGCGACGCGCGGGGCGGCGGCGACCTCGTCTCTGCCGCCTCCGGCGTATTCGGCCGCGCCCGGCGGCCTCAGGCGGCGCGCAACCGCTTGAGGAAGCCGTCGACCTGTGCCCGCAGGTCGGTTGCGTGACCGGACAGCATCTTCATCGAGTCGGCGATGCGTTCCGACAGAGCGCCGCTCTCGACGGCGAAGCCGTTCACGCGCGCGATACCGGAAGACACGTCGTCGGTCCGCTGAGCGGCATCCTGGATATTGCGCGCGATCTCGCTGGTGGTCGCGCCCTGCTGCTCCACGGCTGCGGCGGTCGTCGAGGCGGACTCGCCGAGTTTGGTCACCGTGGTCGCGACCCCGGAAATCAGTCGCTCGACGCTCGTCGTTGCCTTCTGCACCGCCTCGATGCGGGCGACGATGTTGCCGGTCGCCTGCCGGGTCTGCAACGCCAGCGCCTTCACCTCGGAGGCCACGACGGCGAAGCCCTTGCCGGCTTCGCCGGCCCGCGCCGCCTCGATCGTCGCGTTCAGCGCGAGAAGGTTCGTCTGTGACGCCACGTCGCCGATGAGGCCGACCACGTCGCCGATCTGCCTGACATCGTCGACCAGGGTGCGTACCGCGGCTATGGCGGCCTCGGCTTCACTGGCCGCACTGGTCGTGGCCTGCACGGACTGCGCGGCCTGATCGGCGATCTCATGGATCGAGGCGGTCATTTCTTCCGTCGCGGCCGCCATGCTGCGCACGTTCGCGCTCATCTCGCCCGAGGCGGACGCCACCTCCATCGAACCGTCGCGCGTCTGTGTCGTGGCATTGCCCATCTCTACCGAGGCACGGCTGAGCTGATCGGCGCCTGCGGCGACCTGGTCGACCACGGCGAGAACGTCGGTCTGGAACTGGCGCGTCAGGACCTCCGTCGTCTCCTGCCGCCTCGCCTCCGCCTCCCGCGCGTCGTGGATGTCGACGAGCGAGCCGCACGCACGGCGGGCGACGCCGTCGTTATCCTTGATCACGCCGCCAGTCGCCCGGAACCAGCGGTAGGTGCCGTCCTTGGTCTTCAGGCGGTAGATCGTGTCGTACAGGCCGCCGGTCTCCAGCGCCTTCCCGAATGCATCGAACGTCGAGGCGACATCGTCCGGATGCAGCCGATCCGACCAGGACTGCACGACGTTCGGGAAGTCCGTCTCGTTCGCAAAACCGCAGAGCCGGCGGAACTCGCCCGACCACGTCCAGCGGGCCTTCGGATGCATGGCATCGCCGTCGTGAAGGACGGCATCCCACAATCCGACCCCGCAGTGCCGATCCAGGACGGCAAGCCATTCGAGCCTGTCGCGCTCTGTGGAATCGGATCGACCGAACAGTCCCATGTTGCCACGCTTCGTTCTTTGGGGTGATCCCCCACTCTATGAAGCGACCTGTGAAAGATTCCTGAAAATCCACTCTCGGGGAGGCTGATTGGTGGTGAACAGTGCGCCGCTGCCAGGGCAGCCTCCTCGTGCCCCGTATGCGGCGTGCAGCGCGGGAACGAAGATCACTATAGCCTCCATACGCGTTCACCACTTGCCGCCCTCCGCGGTTGAAGGCGTCCGACCCGCTGCCTATTGTATGGGCGCGGACCGGGCCCCTCTGACGCCTCAGCTTCCCTCTTGAAGTGCGTGATGTCGGCCGCATCGGAAGATGCGATGCTTGAGGCCCGGCACGCCGCCATCCCCCAATCTCGAATCCTCCGTCGCTGCCGTAATCAGGAGGACTCCGTCTCGTGGAATTTTTGTTTTCGGATTGGCTGGGCACGCCCGCGTGGTTCTGGCTCGTCTTTCTCAGCCTCGTGGCGGCGCTGACCGCGTTCGACCTCGGGATCCTCCATAAGGAAGACAAGGAAATGGGGATCACCGAGAGCCTCAGGCTCTCGGTGTTCTATATTACCGTGGCGCTGCTGTTCGGCGGGTGGATCTGGTATGCCCGCGGCGCGGAGCCGGGCATGCAGTATTTCACCGGCTACTTCATAGAGAAGGCGCTGTCGATCGACAACGTCTTCGTCATCAGCCTCATATTCTCCTACTTCGCCATTCCCGCGAAATACCAGTACCGCGCGCTGCTGTGGGGAATCATGGCGGTCATCGTGCTGCGCGGCCTGATGATCGCCGGGGGTGCGGCCCTGGTGAACGAGGCCTACTGGGTACTCTACCTTTTCGCGGCCTTCCTGATCTTCACCGGCGTGAAGATGTTCTTCGCCGGCGACGAGCCGATCGACGTCGCGAACAACCCGGCGATAAGGTTCATATCCACCCACATGCCGGTGACGCGGGAACTGCACGGCCATCACTTCTTCGTGCGGGTCGCGGATCCGAAATCGGGCAGGATAGTGCGGGCGGCGACGCCGCTGTTCCTGGCGCTGGTGGTCATCAACCTCGCCGACATCGTCTTCGCGGTGGATTCCGTCCCCGCCATCTTCGCGATCACGACGGACACGTTCATCGTGTACACGTCCAACATCATGGCGATCCTGGGGCTGCGCGCCCTCTACTTCGCCCTGGCCGCGATGGTCCACCGGTTCCACTATCTGAAGTATGCCCTGGCTGCGATCCTGATCTTCATCGGCACGAAGATCTTCGTCGCGGATTTTCTCCTGGGCGGCGAAAAGTTTCCGCCGGCCGTCAGCCTGGGGGTGACATTCGCCCTGATCGCCGGAGGCGTCGGATACTCGCTCTGGAAGACCAACCGCGAGCCGGAGCCGGAGTGGCCCGCCGGGATGGGACCCGACGACCCGGCGCGCCGGGACTGACCGGCGGCCGATGCGCCGCCGACGCTGCCCGGTCCGCGCCCGTCAGTGGGAGAGCAGCGTCGGGACGAGCGGTGCGGTCAGGATGCTCCGTGTCGCACCGCCGAGCACGAAGTCGCGGAAGCGGGAGTGGCCGAAGCCCCCCATGACCAGCAGGTCGGCGCGGAGGTGGCCGACGGCCGCGTTGATTGCGTCCCCGATGCCCTGTCCGCCACGCTCCATCCGCTCGAACCCGGCTTCGACGCCACGGCGACGCAGCCGCTCCAGAACCTCGTCCTGGCCGATGCTGGCGGTGAAGTCCTTGTCGTCGCCGAAAGCGATCAGCGTCACCTCCGCTGCGCGGCGCAGGAACGGCAAGGCGTCCGAGAGCGCGCGCGCGGCGACCCTGCTGAAGTCCCAGGCGACGGCGATCCGCTCCGCGGCATAGCCGCGGTGATCGTGGGGTACCACGATCACCGGCCTCCCGGACTGGAAGATCAGGCTCTCGGCGACCAGCCGCTCGCTGAGCAGACCCTCCTTGCGGACGCCGGCGACGACCGTGTCCGCCAGGCGCGCATGGTCGGCGGCGATCTCGGGGGTGCTGTGTAGGTGCGAGCGTTCGGTGATGATCGACGCTTCGACGCCCTGGTCCCGTGCCGCCGCGCGCAGGGCATCCGCGGCGCGCTTGCCGCCACGGGCGGCCTCGGGCGCCATCATGTCGAGGTCGAGAACGAGCGCTTCGAGATGGGCCTCGTGGGCGCGGGCGAGGCCGAGGGCATAGGCGGCGGCGCCGCGGCCGGGATCCAGCGTCTCCGAACCGGCGTGCAGAAGCACGGTCTTGACCGTCATCGTTTCCTCTCTCCTCTTCGTCGGCTGCCGGTCGGAGCGATGCTCGCGCGGTGCCGTTCGGACATGGACGGCATGGCGCATGCCCAGGGCCGCGCGCGGGTGCGTAACGATGCAGTCCTTACCATGATTGGCTCAGCCATTCATCCGGGCGCCGCCCAGCCCTCGATATGCGCATAGAGTGCATCCCGCAGCTGCCTGACCTCCGCGTTCAGGCGGGCGAGGTCGGTTGGGGACTGGGCCGAGGCGGCGACGAGGGCTTGGCCGAGGCAGCCAGCTTGGGCGCGCAGCGCGCGGCCCTGGTCGGTGAGGGTGACGACGACCTGGCGTTCGTTGGCGGGGTTGCGGGTGCGGCGGACGTGGCCGGCGGCTTCGAGGCGCTTGAGCAGGGGGGTGAGGGTGCTGGATTCCAGGGCGAGCGCCTCGGCGATGCCGCCGACCGTTTGGCCGTCGTTACGCCAGAGGACGTTCAGCACGAGATATTGCGGGTAGGTCAGCCCGAGCCGGTCGAGCAGCGGCTTGTACACCCGCTGGATCGCGATGCCGGTCGAGTAGACGGCCCAGCAAAGCTGGTCGTCGAGCGGCAGGGGTTCGTTGGTCGTCTCGGCTGTCATGGCACGCTCCTCCGGCCTTCATATAGCGGCTCGGATCGCAAAAAGATATCGCGGTAAGAATTATCTTGACTGGAGGGACGTGTGAGCGTAATTCAGTTATCGCGATAAGTGTTGTCGCGAATGAAGGAGCCACCGATGAACATCCTCTACCGCACCGAAGCCACCGCCACCGGCGGCCGTACCGGCCGGGCCGCCACCGCCGACGGGGCGTTCAGCGTCAGTCTGGTGACACCGAAGGAACTCGGCGGCCCGGGCGGCGACGGCAACAATCCCGAGCAGCTGTTCGCGTCCGGCTATGCCGCCTGCTTCCTCGGTGCCCTGAAGTTCGTGGCGGCCCAGCGCAAGGTGAAGGTGAGCGACGAGAGCACCGTCACCGCGGCGGTCGGCATCGGCAAGCGCGACGACGGCAAGGGCTTCGGCCTGGACGTCGCGCTGACCATCGCACTGCCCGGCGTCGATCCGGCGGTCGCGCGGGAGCTGGTCGACCAGGCGCACATCGTCTGCCCCTACTCGCACGCCACCCGCAACGGCCTCGACGTGCGGCTGTCTCTGGCGGCGTAACGGACGCGGTTCCGGTGGGCGGGATCTCGCGGTTCCGCCCGCAGCCGCCTCCGGCCGGTGGAACTCGGGCGATCAGGCGTGGCGTGGTTCGCCCCGCGCGGCGTCGTCCGCGTCCGCCGCGCGCAGTTCGGGCAGCGCCATGCGGGCGATCGACCACGCGCCCTGGAGGGCGAGGACGGCCATGACCGCGGCGACCGTGACGTCCGGCCAGCCGGTGCCGGTGCCGAAGACGCCGGCGGCGGCGAGCATGACCGCCACGTTGCCGATCACGTCGTTGCGCGAGCAGATCCAGACCGAGCGCATATTGCTGTCGCCGCCGCGATAGGCCCACAGCAGCGCGAGACAGCCGGCGTTGGCGGCCAGTGCGGCGAATCCCACCGCACCCATGGTGCCGGCGTCCGGCAGCGTGCCGCTCAGCGCGTGCCACGCGGTGGCGCCGATCACCCAGAGCCCGAACAGGCCCATCGCCGCCCCCTTGGCGAGGGCCGCGGCGGCGCGCCAGCGCAGTGCCATGCCGACGACGGCGAGGCTGATGCCGTAGGTCGCGGCGTCGGCCAGGAAGTCGAGCGCATCCGCCTGGAGTGCGACCGAGCCGGCCGCCAGCCCCGCCGCGATCTCGACGACGAACATCGCGGCGTTGACTGCGAGGACCGCCCACAGCACGCGGCGCCAGCGGGGATCGCCGTCCCGTCCGGCACCCGGGGCCGGTCCGCACTGGTTGCCGCAGCAGCTCGCGCTCATGCGCTCTCTCCCTTGGGATCGGTCATGCTGTATCCCAAGTTGGTGTCTATGGGCGCTATAGGGTCAAGGCAGGAAACCGCCATGGAACGGCACGACAGGCTGCTGATCGGCGCGCTGGCCAAGGCGACCGGTACCAAGGTCGTCACAATCCGCTATTACGAGCAGATCGGCCTGCTCGCCCCGCCCGTCCGCACGGCTGGCAACTACCGCGCGTACGATCGGACGCATCTGCGGCGCCTGGGATTCATCCGGCGCTGCCGCGGGCTCGGGTTCACGCTGGACCAGATCCGCACGATGCTGGACCTCGCCGGCCGGCACGGCCACGACTGCGCCGAGGTCGACCGGATCGCCCTGGAGCATCTGGACGAGGTCGAGGCGAAAATCGCCGACCTGCAGAGGCTCGCCGGCGAACTGCGCCGGCTCAGCAGCCAGTGCCAGGGCGGCGTGATCGGCGAATGCGGGATCATCGAGGCGCTGTCGCCGGACCTGCAGGCGACGCGCGACGACGGCCGCAGCCTTCAGGGGCTGCCGAACGCGTAGCTGTAGGTGAGAAGCAAGCCTACCGTCTCGGCCCGGTCGCGCTCGACCCGCTCGGTCTTCCAGCCGAGGTTGATGCTCGCCTCGCCCAGTTCGCCCAGGTCGATCGTGTAGCCGGCGGAGGCCTGGAACAGCAGGTCCGTATAGCCGTCGCCGGGCGCGTCCACCCGGCGACGGGTGGCGGAGACCGAGGCGCTCCATGGGCCGTAGGCGGCGCCGAGGCCCCCGGTGAGGTAGAGGCGATCTTCGTCGCTGCCCTGGAAGTCCTCGAAGCCGGCGACCTCGCCGAGGAAGACGAAGGCGAGGTCTTCCGTCGACTGCATCGTGTGTTCGAGGCCGAAGACGCCGCCGGTCTCGTTGCGCGCGCCGTCGTCGCCGTCCTCCCGGATGAAACCGAGAGTGTAGGCGAGGCCGGGCAGGAGCGGCATCGCCTCGCCGGTCGCGGCGACGGCGAAGGAGGTCGGATAGGCGGTGTTGGCGACGCCGGGATAGCGCTCGCGGTTTCGCCGGCGCGGGCGGCCGGAGGCGTCCTCGAAGCGGCGCTCGAAGGCGGTGTGGCTCGCGGGCGTGTTGTCGACCAGGAAGAGCTGGGCGGTGATCCGGTGTTCGCCCATATCCTCGCCGCCGAGCTTCAGGCCGCCGCCGAAGCCGAGCCTTTCATTCAGTTCGTAGTCGTAGGCGAAGTCGGTACCGTAGACGCCGGGCGCGCGATCCCAGGCGAAGCCGAAGCCGAGGTTGAACTTCCCCGCGAGCGCCTGGAAACGTTCGCCGTCGTACAGGGCGTAGAGCTGCTCGAGATAGAGGCCGTGATCCCTGAAGGTACGGTCGCCGGGCTCGTCTCGGACGGGCTCGACGTGCAGGGTCGACTGCAGCGACCATTCGGGCGCGAGATGGAGCCCGAAGGTCGCGGTGCTGTCCGTATAGAGAAGGTTGCGCTCGTCGCCGCCGGCGTCGGCGCGATAGGTGTGGTCGTTGTAGACCTCGACGTCGATCGCGCCGGTGAGGCGCGGATAGGGGGCGTCGGGGGCCGGCCGTGGCTCCTGCTCCGGCGGAATGCCGCGGGGCGCGCCGGAGCCGGGCGAGACCTGCTCCGACGGTGTGAGCTGGGCGGCCACGGGTGTCGCGGCGGCGAGCAGAAGCGCTGCGGCGAGGCTGCCGCCGATGATCCCGGTTCCGGTCTTCATTCAAACCCCTGGCTGGCGGCGCGGCACCGTGGCTCTGCCTGCCTGCTCGCCGGCGGATGCTGCACCCAAGGCATTACCGGTGCCTTACCGCCGTGGCGGTCTCGCCGCATACTCGCCGGAACGGCCGCCGGGGAGGAGGACAGGATGGACTTCGGACTGAACGCCGACCAGACGGCACTGCGCGCGGCGGCGGCGCGCTTCGCGCGGGAGCGGCTGGCGCCGGGCTACAGGGCGCGCGAAGAGGCTGGGCGGATCGATCGCGACCTGCTGCTGGAGATGGGCGCACTCGGCCTGATCGGGGCGGACATGCCGGAGGAACTGGGCGGGCTCGGCGTCGACGGGGTGACCTCGGGCCTGATCATCGAGGCGCTGGCGGTCGCCGACATCAACGTGACCTACGTCCAGCTTCTCGCGTCGCTGTGCGGCGGCATCGTCGCGCGGCATGCGGGGTCGAGCCTCGCGCGCGACGTGGTCGGGCGGGTGGTGCGCGGCGAGGCGCTGATCGCGCTGGGGCTGACCGAGCCGCGCGGCGGGACGGACGCCGCACACCTGCGGCTGAAGGCCGAGCGCGACGGCGCGGACTGGCTGCTGTCGGGCGAGAAGGCGTCGATCTCGATGGCGAGCCAGGCCGACGTGATCCTGGTCGCGGCGCGCAGCGGCAGCGAAGATGACGGCGCGCGCGGCGTCACGGCCTTTCTGGTGGAGATGGACGCGCCCGGCATCAGCCGGTCGGCCTATGACGACCTCGGCACGCGCTGCGTCGGGCGCGGGTCGGTGTGGTTCGACGGCGTGCGCGTGCCGGACGCGGCGCGCGTGGGAGAGCCGGGGCAGGGCTTCACGCGGGTGATGCAGGGCTTCGACTACAGCCGCGCGCTGATCGGCCTGCAGTGCCTGGGCGCGGCGCGCGCCTCGCTCGACGAGACCTGGCCCTACACCGTGGAGCGCGAGGCGTTCGGCCGGCCGATCGCCCAGTTCCAGGGCGTCACCTTTCCGCTCGCCGAGGCGGAGGCGCTGGTCGAATCAGCACGGCTGCTCTGCTACCGCACGCTCTGGCTGCGCGACCAGGGCATGGCGCACACGGCGGAGGCGGCGATGGCGAAATGGCTGGCGCCGAAGGTCTCGGTTGATGCCATCCACCAGTGCCTGCTGACCCACGGCCATCTGGGATACAGCCGCGACCTGCCGCACCAGCAGCGCCTGCGCGACGTGATGGGCCTGGAGATCGGCGACGGCACGGCGCAGGTGGCCAAGCTGATCGTGGCACGCGAGAAGGCGGGGCGGGTGGCGGTGCAGTATGCGGGGCGGTGAGGCTCAGGCCGCTTCGGCGCCGCCGGCCTTGCTGGGCCAGATGCGGCCGTAGAGGTAGAGCATCGCGTCGCCGGTCTTCATGCTCTCGAAACGCGGCGGGTCGTCGGGGCGGACGCAGGTGGGGATGGGGGTGATCTCGGCGTCGTCGTCGGGGTTGGTGAAGAAGCCGACCGAGAAGCGCTCCTTGCCGTAGCGGTTGACGACGCGGTGCAGGGTCGAGGCGAAGCGGTGGTTGGTCCAGAGCTTCATCGTGTCGGCGATGTTGACGACGAAGCTGTTCTCGACCGGCGGGACGACGACCCACTCGCCCTTCGGCGTCATCACCTCCAGCCCGCCGGTATCGTCCTGCTGCAGCATGGTGAAGCCGCCGGTGTCGCAGTGCGCCATGTAGGCGTCGCAGTGCGCCATGTAATTGCCGGTCTCCACCGCGATCTCCGGCGCCTGCGGGAGATCGTGCAGAACCTCGTCGTCGGGCATGTCAGTCGATGTCTCCAGATGCGGCGTCAGCGGCCGGCCGCCTCGCGGCGGGCGCCGAGCAGCGTGTTGAGAACGAGCAGTCCGGTGGTGAGCAGGATCAGCACGGCGGCGACGGCCGCCATGGTCGGATCCAGGTTCTCGTTGATGCCGTCCCAGATGCGGCGCGGCAGGGTGAAGACCTTGCGGCTGGCGATGAACAGCACGATCACCAACTCGTCCCAGGAATGGATGAAGGCGAAAATGCCGCCGGAGACGATGCCCGGCAGGATGCTGGGCACGATCACCCGGCGCAGCGTCTGCGCGAGGCTGGCGCCAAGATTGCGCGCCGCCTGCTCGAGGCGCGGGTCGAACCCGGCGAGGCTGGTCGAGACGATGATGACGACATAGGGGATGCCGGTGACGCCGTGCGCCAGGATGACGCCGGTGTAGGTGTCGAGCAGGCCGAGGTCGATCCAGAAGCGGTAGAGACCGAGCGCGTAGACGATGGTCGGCACGAAGATCGGCACCAGCATCAGCGTGCGCACCGCCTCGGACCAGCGCGTACCGATGCGCCAGCAGCCGATGGCGCACAGCGTGCCGGCGACGAGCGACAGGAGGGCGGCGGCGACCGCGATCGCGAAGCTCTGCCCGATGCTGGAGAGCCACGCCTCGCTGGTGAAGAGGTTGGCGAAATGCTGCAGCGACATGTGGTCCTGCGGCAGCGACAGGTAGCGCTTGTCGGTGAAGGCGACGGGAAAGACGATCGTGATCGGCAGCACCAGGAAGCCGATGATGGTCCAGGCGCCGACGCGGGAGAGGCGGCCCTCGCGGCCGTCGCCATAGGCGCTCATCCGCCCGCTCCGAACAGTTTCCTCAGGTCCACGACGCGGCCCAGCATCCACATCATCGCGAGGACGGTGAGGATCAGGGAGGTCGCCAGCATGGTCGCCGGACCCCAGCGCAGCAGGTCGAGGATCTGCGTGCTGATATATTCGGTGATCATCAGCGTCTTGCCGCCGCCCAGGATGGCGGGCGTGATGTAGAAGCCCAGCGACAGGATGAAGACCAGGACGCCGGCGCCGACGATGCCGGGCAGGCTGAGCGGCAGGAACACCCGCCGGAACGCCTGGAAGGGACCGGCGCCGAGGCCGCGCGCCGCCGCGATGGTGCGCTGGTCGATCTCGCGCATGTTGGCGTAGAGCGGCAGGATCGCGTAGGGCAGCATGTAGTGGACCATGCCGACGCAGATCGCGAACTCGTTCCAGAGCAGCGACAGCGGCTGGTCGACGATGCCGGCGCCGGTGAGCGCGCCGTTGATCACGCCCTCGCGGCGCAGCAGCGTCACCCAGGCGAAGGCGCGCACCAGCGCCGAGATCCACAGCGGCAGGACGACGCCGAGGAAGATCCAGCGCTGCGCCTTCGGGCGCGCATGCACCAGGGAATAGGCGACGACGTAACCGAGGAGCAGGGTCACGAGGGTGGTGATCGCGCAGATCCGCGCCGTCGTGATCAGCATCTTGTGGATCGAGGCGCTGCTGAAGAGCAGGCCGTAATTGTCGATGCCGGGCTTCGGCTCGGTCACGCTGATCCAGAGCACCTGGCCCAGCGGGTAGAGGTAGAAGACCAGCATCAGGACCAGCGCCGGTGCGACGAGGATCCAGTAGGCGTTGACCCGCGGCCGCCGGGCGAGGCGCGCGGCGAGGGTGAGCGGCGGATGGGCGGCGGTGCCGATGGTCATGCGCCGCCCCTCAATCCTCGACCACGAGCGTGGACGCCTCCGGCTCCCAGCCGAGGAAGACGCGCCGGCCGGGCTCCGGCACCAGGTGGCAGCGCCAGGCGGGCACGGTCACCAGCATGCGGCGCTCGCCGGGCGGCAGGCCGTCGGCCTCGATGGTCAGGCGGAAGTCGGTGCCGAGATAGGTGCAGTCGGCGATGGTGCCTTCGAGCAGATTCTCGGTCGCCGGCTTCACGTCGGAGCCTACCTCGATCTTCTCGGGCCGCAGGGCGATGGTCACCGGCTCGCCCGGGGCCGGAGCGCCGGCCGCCTGCGCCTGAACCAGGCGCACGCCGCCGCATTCGTAGGCGAAGCCGCCGTCCCTGCGTTCGACGGCGCGGCCGTGCAGGAAGTTGCTCTTGCCGAGGAAGTCGGCGACGAAGCGCGTGCGCGGCCGCTCGTACAGGCCTTCCGGCGTGCCGAACTGCGCCAGGCGCCCGTCGCGCATGATCGCGACCTGATCCGACATCGACAGCGCCTCGTCCTGGTCGTGCGTAACGTAGATGAAGGTCAGGCCGACGCGGCGGTGCAGGTCCTTGAGCTCGGTCTGCAGGTCGGCGCGCAGCTTCTTGTCGAGCGCGGACAGCGGTTCGTCGAGGAGCAGCAGCGCCGGCTCGAAGGCCAGCGCGCGGGCCAGCGCCACACGCTGCTGCTGGCCACCGGACAGTTGGCGCGGCGTGCGCGCGGCGAGGTTGCCGAGCTGGACCAGCTCGAGCATCTCGCCGACCCGGAACTGGATCTCGCGCTCCGGCCGGTGCCGGACGCGGAGCGGGAAGGCGATGTTCTCGGCGACCGTCATGTGCGGGAACAGGGCGTAGCCCTGGAACACCATGCCGAAATTCCGCCGCTCCGGCGGCAGGTGCGAGATCGGCCGCGCATCGAGCAGGATCTCGCCGCCGCTGGGCGCGACGAAGCCGGCGATCGACATGAGGACGGTGGTCTTGCCGGAGCCGGAGGGCCCGAGCAGCGTCAGGAACTGGCCGCGCTGGACCGACAGCGACACGCCGTCGACCGCCGCCACCTCACCGTAGCGTTTCGACAGATTGTCGAGGGCGAGGGAGTGCTGCAGCTCCGCCATCGTCTTCCCGCATCACCGGACCTTGCGGCCGGCGATGCAGGAAGGGTGCCAGTCCTCGGCGGGCCTTCAGGCGGCCCTGGCGCAGGCGGCGATGTCGGGGAGGTAGGCGTCGAGGCCGGGGACGTTCGCGTGCGGGTCCTTGGCGCGGTCGTCCCAGCGGCGGACGAGGAGGGCGTCCTCCCAGCCGGGTTCGGCCCGGAAGGCGGCGCACTCGGCGTCGCTCATCGGGCCGCCCTGGAGCTCCAGGCTGCGCACGGAGTCGGGCGACAGGCGGCCGAAATAGTCCGCCTCGGTGGCACAGAGATAACGTTTGGCGGCCACGTGCAGGCGGGTCGGCTGGGCGATCTCGTCGCCGAACAGGGCGGCCAGGATGCGGCCGCCGCTGATCTCGTGGCGGTCGTCGATGCCGCGCTCGGCCGGGTTGTCGTTCAGGCGGCCGAGCAGGTGGCCGACGTCGTGGAAGAGCGTCGCCACCACCAGTTCGGGCCGGTGCCCCTCGCTGCGCGCGAGATGGGCGCCCTGGAGCGCATGCTGAAGCTGCGTCACGTCGGTGAGGCCGTAGGGCAGGTCGGCCCGCTCGCGGTAGAGCCGGACCAGTTCTTCGGTGGAGCGGATCTTCATGGCTTGTCTCGACCCGATTCTCTGGCGTCATTGTCGCCGAGGTGTCATCGACGGCGGCTATAGCTCGCGTTATCGCGACTTCCGATGTCAATGGTGTGACGGTGCGGGACGTCGCATGATCACTGCAATGCGACAACGGGAGCCCGCCCGATGACCGACCTCGCCCCCTTCGCCGGCACCGGCCGATTCTGGAAGGGCAACGTCCACACCCATTCGACGCGCTCCGACGGGGCGCTGCCGGTGGAGGTGGTCTGCGCGCGCTACCGCGATGCCGGCTACGATTTCCTGTCGATCACCGATCACTTCATGGAGCGGTTCGACTGGCCGGTGGTCGACACGCGCGGCCAGCGCACCGCCGGCTTCACGACGATCATCGGGGCGGAGTTGCACGCGCCCGCGACGAGCCACGGCGAGCGCTGGCACATCCTGGCGGTCGGGCTGCCGCTCGATTTCGAGCGCAACCTGCCGGGCGAGGACGGGCCGGCGCTGGCGCTCAGGGCATCGCGGGCAGGGGCGTTCGTCGGGATCGCGCACCCGGCCTGGTACGGGCTGACCACGGCCGACGCCCGCACGCTGCACTTCGCCGATGCGGTCGAGGTCTACAATCACACCTCCCAGGTACGGACCGATCGGGGCGACGGCTGGTACCTGCTCGACGCGCTGCTGAACGAGGGGGCGCGGCACACGGCGCTGGCGGTCGACGACGCGCATTTCCACTGCGACGACGGTTTCGGCGGCTGGATCAACGTGCGCGCCGAAAGCTGCGAGCCGGAGGTGCTGCTGGCGGCGATGAAGGCCGGCCGCTTCTATGCCAGCCAGGGCCCTGAGATCCGCGAGGTCACGCTGACCCCGGACACGATCGAGATCGCGTGCAGCCCGGCGCGGGCCGTGATCGCCGTCGGGCGGGCCTCGAAGAGCAGCCAGGTCGTGACGGAGGCGGGCGGCGAGGTCACCCGCGCCGTCCTGCCGCGCGAGCCGCTCGGCGCCAGTCCATGGCTGCGGCTGGCGGTGGTGGATGCGGTGGGACGCCGGGCCTGGACCAATCCAGTCTGGGTCGCCGGGCCCTGACGGGGAACCGCTTCCCGCGCCGTCGTTTTGCTGATCGAGAGCGAACGAAACCCGCGAGAGGACGACATGGCGATGAGAACCACCATCCTGTCGGCGGCACTGCTGGCGCCCGCGGGCGCGTGGGCCCAGGGGACGCCGGCGCAGAGCCCCCACCCGCAGGACGTGGTGCCGACGCCGGCCGCCGAAACGTCGGGCTGGATGGATATCGGCCTCTGGGGCTGGATCGGCATCGTGGTCGTCGTCGTGATCCTGGCCGTCCTCTTCTGGCGCCGTCGCTGACGCAGCGGTCCCTTGCCATGCAGGTAACGCCGCCGGGCCTCGTCCGGGCGAAATCGATCGCTAAAATAAAAATTGTCGCCACAAGCGAATAAGCGACCATGGTTTGTGCTATGGTTTCCTGAATTCCCCGCAAAGAGGGCGTTATCGGGCAGCGATTTTCGCCGTCCGGGAAGTACAGGAGGCTTCAATGATGGCCAAGAACAAGGCTTGGATTTCCCCCGCACTCTGGGGCGCGGCGGCAGGTGCGGTCGCGACGATGGTGGTCGGTTTCGCCTGGGGCGGCTGGCTCACCGGCGGTTCGGCGGAAAAGATGGCCGCCGCGCGTGAGGAGAAGGCCGTGGTCCAGGCGTTCCTGCCGCTCTGCGTTGCGGAAGGAAAGCTGCATCCCGATCAGCACGTGGCACTGGAGGCGGCGAGCTACTACCGCCGGGGCGACTTCGTCGAGAAGGCCGGCTGGGTGACCGTCACGGGTCCCTATCGCGAGGACGTCGCGTCGGCCTGCGCGGAAGCCCTGCTGAAGACGACCTGAGATGGTGCGGCGAGGCTCATGGCCATAACTCCCGAGCCTCGCCGATACCGCGGCGGACGACGGCCGCGCATGCGTTCCGTGGCATTCGCCGGGCGATGCACGGATGTGCAGGCGGCAGTGGACCGGCCGGGCGGACGCGCCGAACTCGCCGGCAAGACCCCGAAGGATCTCGGCTGCGGCGAGGTCTACGAACTTCGGCGCTTCAGGGATGGCGTCGAAGGCGGGGTCGAGACCGAACCCGCGTGACGACGCGCGGACGACGGCCCGTTCCCCTGCTTCAGCGGCGGGCCGGGTGCATCAGGTCCGCAGCTGGCGCTCCAGCACAACACGCTCCTGCGTGCCGTCTTCCGCCTTGAGGCGGTACTGCGGCCCTTCCTTCTCGGCCGGAAGGAGACGCGTGACCGAGTAGGACTGCGGCCCGCCCTTCTCGACGATGTCGGACACGCGAACGACCTGCCCGACTTTGAACTTGTGCTCATTCATGGGTCGGGTCCTTGCTATCCGTTGAAAATCGGGCGGCGCCGAAGCATTCCACCGAGCGAGATATAAGATTTTTTTATCGCAGTTCAACGCGAGCCTTCGGTCGAGGCCGTCCTACCCGGCTCGCGGCGGCGGCGCCGTCGGTTCGACGAGTGACCCCCTGGAAACAGAAAACCCTCCGAAGCGCGTGGCTTTCAGAGGGTTTGAGGTTGGCTCCGCGGGCAGGACTCGAACCTGCGACCCGGCGATTAACAGTCGCCTGCTCTACCAACTGAGCTACCGCGGAACGGCGCCGAACCTTCGCCCCGGTGACCGGGAGCCGCGCTTATAGCAGACATGAATCTGCCATGCGAGCCCCTGCGACGTTCCATCTTCATGGCCGTTGCAGGTTGGAGGCGCGGACCGGAATCGAACCGATGTACAAGGCTTTGCAGGCCTCTGCATAACCACTCTGCCACCGCGCCGGCGACCGAAGCGACGCGCGTATATAGGCCGCGGCGGCCGGCGAATCAACCGGCGCGAACCGAGGCGGGCGCCGGACCGGCGCGGCGGCGCGCGTCCGGCCGCCGCCCTTCCGCATCGCCGCCCTGGCGCGCGCCGTGCATGATCGGGCGGCGAAGGCGCCGGGCGGGCGCCGCGGGGAGGGGAAGCGGGCGATGCTCGATCTGATCGTGAGAAACGCTCACCTGGCGGGCAGCGCGGACGGAGCGCTGGTCGATATCGGCGTCGAGGCCGGGCGCATCGTGGTGCTCGCGCCGGTCGCCGGCGAGCGGCTGACGAATGCCGCCGAGGCGATCGACGCCGGGGGGGCGCTCGTCTCGGCCGGCTTGGTCGAGACGCACATCCACCTGGACAAGTCGCACATCCTCGACCGCTGCACGCCGTCGCCGAATCGCGGCACCGACCACATGAAGCGGGTGGCGGCGGTGAAGCCCGGCTTCACCGTCGACGATGTGCATGCGCGTGCCGCCAGGTCGCTGGAAAGCTGCGTCCTGCACGGCGCCATGCACATGCGCACCCATGTGGAGGTCGACCCGAACGTCGGGCTGCGCGGCTTCGAGGGGGTGAAGCGGCTGGTCGACGAATACGCCTGGGCGATCGACGTGGAACTCTGCGCCTTCATCCAGGAGGGCTGGACCGGCGTGCCGGAGGCCGACGCCAACATGGTCGCGGCGATCGAGGGCGGTGCGACCGTGGTGGGCGGCGCGCCCGGCTACGACCCCGATCATGAATGGCAGATCCGGCGGATCTTCGAACTGGCGACCCGGTACGATCTCGACGTCGACATCCATCTCGACATGGGCTTCACCACCCATGACATGGACATCTGGCTGGTCTGCGAACTGGCCGACAGGTACGGCTGGGGCGGCCGAACGGCGATCGGCCACGGCACGAAATATTCCTGCCTGACGCCGGACGAACTCGACAGGCTCGGCAGCCGGCTGGCCGACTCGGGCGTGGCGGTGACCGTGCTGCCGGCGACAGACCTGTTCGTGACCGGACGGCACCAGGATCATGCGGTGCTGCGCGGGGTCGCCGACGCCAACGTGCTGCACCGGTGCGGCGTGACCTGCTCGCTGTCGACCAACAACATCCTCAACCCGTTCACGCCGTTCGGCGACGGCTCGCTGACGCGCATCGCCAACCTCTACGCCAACACGGTGCAGCGCGGCATGGCGAGCGAACTCGCGGATTGCTTCGCGATGCTGTCGCGCCAGTCGGCCAAGCTGCTGCGCCGCGGCGATTACGGCATCGCCGTCGGCAACCCGGCCGACCTCGTCGTCTGGGACGCCGCCGACGCCGGCCACGCCGTCGCCACCGCCGCCCTGCCGCTGCACGGCTTCAAGCGTGGCCGGCGGACGTTCACCCGCGAGAAGCCGGTGCTGCACCGGCCGGGGTGATCATCGCTTCGGAACGGCCCCCGCCGCGATCTCGTTACATGTTCATTGCAGGCGGCGAGAGGTGCGGGATGACGCCGGAAGAGGGCGCGCGGCTGGTCGAGCTGACGCGGGTGACCGAAGGAGCCGGGTTCAAGCTCGCCGAGCGGGACCCGGCCGACAAGCTCGGCCTGAACGACGGCAAGAAGGCCGTGCGGGCGATGCTGACGGCCGGGATCGAGCGGCTGTCGCAGATGCAGGACCAGCTTTATGCGCTGAACCGCTGGTCGGTGCTCACCATCTTCCAGGCGATGGATGCGGCCGGCAAGGACAGCGCCATCAAGCACGTCATGTCGGGCATCAATCCCCAGGGCTGTCAGGTCTACGCCTTCAAGGCGCCGTCGAGCGAGGAACTCGACCACGACTTCCTGTGGCGCTGCATGCGCAACCTGCCCGAGCGGGGGCGGATCGGCATCTTCAACCGCTCCTACTACGAGGAGGTGCTTGTCGTCCGGGTGCATCCGGAACTGCTGGCGAAGCAGCGGCTGCCGGACAACGTCGTCACCGACCTGATTTGGGAGGAGCGGTTCGAGGACATCCGCAACGTCGAGCGGTACCTGGCACGCAACGGCACGGCGGTCGTGAAGATCTTCCTCAACGTGTCGAAGGAGGAGCAGCTCAAGCGGTTCCGTGACCGCCTGAACCGCCCCGAAAAGCACTGGAAGTTCGATCCGAGCGACCTGGCGTCGCGGTCCGAGTGGGACAGCTACATGGCCGCCTACGAGGATATGATCCGCCATACGGCGACGCCGCACGCGCCGTGGTACGTGATCCCGGCCGACGACAAGTGGGTCAGCCGTGCGGCCGTCGCCGCCGCGCTGATCGACACGATGGAGCGGCTGGACCTGCACTATCCCGAGGTCACCGAGGCGCAGCAGAAGGCCATCGAGGCGGCGCGCAAGACGCTCAGGAAAGAGAAGGGCTAGCGGCGTCAGTCGCGCCAGACGGTCGCCTCGGTCCAGCCGAGCGCGCGGAACTCCATGGCGCGGAGCGGTGCCTCCTCGGCGGCGAAGAATTCGTCGAGCTGCGGCGGCGCCACCCTCGTGCCGCTCAGCATGGCGTGCGCCTGACCGCGATGGTGCACGTCGTGCTGGAACAGGTGCAGCAGCAGCCGGTCGACGCGCTCGTGCTGGACCCGGTCGCCGCGGTGCACATGGACCGTCCCGTCCACCCCCGCCTCGTCCAGCGCCTCGCACCAGGCGATCAGCCGGCGGTCGACGGCGGCCTGCGCCGCCGCCAGCGCGGCCACCGTGGCGCAGGGCTCCGGATCGGCCCATGCGGCGGGGCCGAGCGTGCCGCCCTCCAGCGCATCGACGTAGAACAGGTCGATGACGAGAATATGGTTGAGCGTCGCCCTGATCGACGGGAAGAAGCCGGTGCGCGGGGCCTCGAATTCGGCCTGGGAGAGGCCGGCGCAGGCGGTCAGGAGGCGATGGTTGGCCCAGGCGTTGTTGTAGGCCTGGGCGCGCAGGCTCTGCAGCAGGGATGCGGCCACGGTGTCCTCCTTGCTACCCCGTCGCGTCCGTCATGCGACGCCCCATTCGGCCCGCAGCCGGTCGCGGTTCAGCGCCAGCCATTGCAGGGCGATGATCGTGACGCTGTTGCCGTAGGCGCCGGCATCGAGCGCGGCGCGGACCTCGGCATAGGGGACGGTGTAGACGAGGATGTCTTCCACCTCGTGCGCATTGCCATGGATTCCGCCGACCGCGGCGGCGTCGACCCGGCCGCAATAGAGCGAAACGGTCTCCGATGCGCCGCCGGGCGTGGAGAGGTAGTCGCAGATGTGGCGGATGTCCGACAGGGTGCTGCCGGTCTCTTCCACGGTCTCGCGGATGGCCACGGCTTCGGCGGTCTCGCCGGGCTCGATCGTGCCGGCCGGGATCTCGACGATCCACGGGTTCCAGCCGGCCGACCAGGCGCCGATGCGGAACTGCTCCAGCAGCACCACGCGGTCGAGGATCGGATCGTAGGGCAGGACGGCGGCGGCGTGACCGCGCTCGAACACCTCGCGCATGATCGGCGCACTCCAGCCGCCTGCATGGAGGCGGTGCCGCAGGGTCACGCGATCGATGCGGAAATAGCCGCGATAGGCCGGCTCCTGTGACATAATATCCACGTCGGTCCGACCGAAAGTGTGTTTCGGGTCTCGGACGGTCATGGATCGGTCTGTGCGGCGCGTCGGCGGGGCGGTAACGTCACCGTGTAGTCCGCGTGTGGGGCGTGTGGAGGGGGAAGCCGGATGATCCGATTCGTCATCGGCATAATTCGTTTGTATTTCGTCGTGGGCATCATTCTCGGCCTGATCGCCTTCTGCTCCATCCTCTACCAGTACTTTAACCTGGAGCGGGTCACGGAATCGCTCGGCACCGTCGTCGGCGACGCGTTGCTGATCGCGTTCTTCCGCTTCCTGCTCTGGGCGCCGCAACTCTGGCAGGCGATGATGTACACCCAGCAGACCCTTGTCGATTGGGTGATGATGACCGGATTCCTGAACTAGGCTCCGGCACGACGCTTCGGATCTCGGGACGAACGCCATGGACCTGCGCAAGACGCTGTTCGTGAAAGAGGTCGCGCACGCCGACGAGTGCCGCGGCCTCGCCCGGCCGATCGTGCGGGTGGCGGGCCTCGCCTGTATCCGCAACCCCTTCGCCGGGCGGGGGTTCGTCGAGGACCTGTCGCCGCTGTTCGACGCCGGGCGGGACATCGGCGGGAGGATGGCCGAGGAACTCGTCGCCATGCTGGGCGGGCCGGCGGAAGCGTACGGCAAGGCGGCGATCGTCGGCAGCGCCGGCGCGTTCGAGCACGGCGGCGCCTGCATCCACCCGAAACTCGGCCGGCCGATGCGCGACGCCATCGGCGGCGGCAAGGCGGTCATCCCCTCGAACGTGAAGGTCGGCGGCATCGGCGCGATGCTCGACCTGCCGCTCGGTCACAAGGACGACCCCTTCTCCTTCCCGCACTTCGACACGATGACGGTCGGCCTGCCGGACGGCCCGCGTCCCGACGAGATCGTCGTGATCCTGGCCTTCGCCGACGGCGGCCGGCCGCATCCCCGGGTCGGCGACCGTCCGCTGGCGGACTGAGGCGCCCATGTCCATTGCCCTGACCTTCTGCGGTGCCGCGGGCACCGTCACAGGGTCCTGCATCCTGGTGGAGGTGCCGCGCGGCGACCGGCGGCCGCTCCGCTTCCTCGTCGACTGCGGCATGTTCCAGGGCTCGAAGACCCTGAAGGAACTGAACTACGGCCCGCTCCCGTTCGATGCGCGCGAGATCGAGTTCGTGCTGCTGACGCACGCGCACATCGACCATTCCGGCCTGCTGCCGAAGCTGGTGCGCGACGGGTTCGGCGGGCCGATCCACACGACGGCGCCGACGCGCGACCTGCTGACCTTCATGCTGCCCGACAGCGCCTTCATCCAGGAGGGCGAGGTGCGGCGCCTCAACCGGCGCAACGCCCAGCGCGGCAAGCCGGAGATCGTGCCGATCTACACGGCGGCCGACGCCGACGCCTGCCTGGACCTGATGCGGACCGTTGCCTACGAGGCGTGGACGCGGGTCGCCGAGGGCGTGCGGGTGCGGTTCTGGAACGCCGGGCACATCCTGGGTTCGGCGTCGATCGAGGTCGAGATCGCGGCGAGCGAAGCCGGCGAGCCGGCGCACCGGATCCTGTTCTCGGGCGACATCGGGCCGGAGCACAAGCTGTTCCATCCCGATCCGGATGCGCCGCAGGGCATGGACGTGGTGGTCTGCGAAGGCACCTATGGCGGCCGCACGCGCGAGCGGGTGACGCCCGAGCAGCGGCGGAAGGTTCTGGCGCGCGAGGTGCGTGCGGCACTCGACCGGCGCGGCATGATGCTGATCCCAGCGTTTGCGGTGGAGCGGACGCAGGAGCTGCTCGCCGACCTGGCGCTGCTGCTGCACCACGGCGAACTGCCGAAGGTGCCGGTCTTCCTCGACTCGCCGCTGGCGATCCGGGCGACCGGGGTGTTCGGCGCGCATGCCGAGGACCTGGAAGACCTGAAGCATCTGGGCGAGGCGGCCTTCCTGGCGCCCAACTTCCACTTCGCCGAGACGGTGGAGCAGAGTAAGGCGATCGACCGCTTCAAGGGCGGCGCGATCGTGATCGCCGGCAGCGGCATGTGCGAAGCGGGGCGCATCCGGCACCACCTGAAGAGCTATCTCTGGCGCCCCGACACCACCGTGATGCTGGTGGGCTACCAGGCGCCGGCGACGCTCGGCCGGCTGCTCGCCGAGGGTGCCGACGTGGTGCGCATCCAGGGCGAGGAGGTCGAGGTCAAGGCGGCGATCCGACAGACCGACGTCTATTCCGGCCATGCCGACGGCGAGGGCATCACCGAATGGATCCGGGAGCGCCTGCCGATCCGCCAGGGTCTCTTCCTGGTGCACGGCGAGGCGACGGCGCTGGCGGCGCAACGCGAGGCGGCGATCGCCGCTGGCGTGCCGGCCGACCGGACCTTCGTTCCCGAACTGGACGAGCGGGTGGAGATACCCGCGGGCGGCGGACAGATCCGGCGGGCACTGCCGACCGCCGCACCCGGACGGCGGCTGCGGCCGGAGACGGTGGGCGGCCAGGACTGGCACAACGACTATGCCCGTCTCACCATCGCGCTCCGTCAGGCGCTGGAGCACGCGCCGGACGACGCGGCGCGCAAGCGGCTGCTGGCGGAGATGGCGCGGCTGCTGGGCTGACCGGGCGCTACTCGGCCGCCGCCGCCTGACGCATCGGGTTGCGGAAGCGCTCGATCAACTCTGCCTCGCGCTTCTTCGCCTTCTCCAGGTTGGCCAGCTTCACGTGGCCGAAGCCGCGGATCTGGTCCGGCACGCGTGCGACCTCGACGGCGGCGGCGTGGTTCTCGGCCGTCAGGCCCTTCAGCAGTTCGGCGACGGTCGCCTCGTATTCCTTGATGAGGCGGCGTTCGGTGCGGCGCTCCTCGGTCTTGCCGAAGGGGTCGAGCGGCGTGCCGCGCAGGACCTTCAGGCGCGACAGCACGCCGAACGCCTTCAGCATCCAAGGACCGTAGGCGATCTTGCGCGGCTCGCCGGTCTCCTTGTTGGTCTTGGCGATCAGCGGCGGGGCGAGGTTGAACTCGATCCGGTAGTCGCCCTCGAACTGCTTCTCCAGCGCCTTGCGGAAATGGCCGCCGGCGCCGGCATAGAGGCGCGCCACCTCATACTCGTCCTTGTAGGCGAGCAGTTTGAAGTAGTTGCGCGCGACCGCCTCGGCGAGGCCGGTGCGACCCTTGGCGCTGTCCTTCTCGGCCGCCTCGGCCTTGCGCACCAGCCCTTCGTAGCGCTTCGCGTAGCGGCCGCTCTGATAGTCCTTCAGGAAGTCCTTGCGGGTGGCGACGATCTCGTCGAGGGAGGAGGCGAAGGCGACCTTCTCCGGTGCCGCGACGGGGGCTACGGCGCGTTCCACGGCCGCGGGGTCGGCGGCGGCGCGGCGGCCCCATTCGAAGGCGCGCTTGTTGGCTTCGATCGCCACGCCGTTGAGTTCGATCGCCTGCTCGATCGCCTGCAGCGAGATCGGGATCAGGCCCCTCTGCCAGGCGAAGCCGGTCATGAAGAGGTTGGTCGCGATCGAATCGCCCATCAGCGCCGTGGCGAGACGCGTCGCCTCGATGAAGTCGGCACCCTCCTCGCCGACGGCGGCCGAGATCCGCGCGCGCAGGGCGTCGTCGGGGAAGGCCATGTCGGGATTGCGGGTGAACTCGCCGGTGAAGGTGCGGTGGGTGTTGATCACCGCCCGGCTGACACCGCGCTCCAGCTTCGAGACGGAGTCGGGCTGGCTGGAGACGACCAGGTCGCAGCCGAGCAGCAGGCGGGCGCCGCCCGCCGCAATGCGCACGGCGTGCAGGTCGTCGGGGGCGTTCGCGAGGCGCAGGTGGCTCCACACGGCGCCGCCCTTCTGGGCGAGGCCGGTCATGTCCATGATCGTCGCGGCCTTGCCCTCGATGTGGGCGGCGGTCGCCAGCAGGGCGCCGATGGTGATGACGCCGGTGCCGCCGATACCGGTGATCAGGATGCCGTAGGGCTGGTCCAGGCTCGGAAGCTCGGGCTCCGGCAGGACGAGGCGCGGGCCCTCGGTCTCGCCCTTTCCGACGCCCTTCTGCTTGCGCGGCTTGCCGCCGCGCACCGTGACGAAGGACGGGCAGAAGCCGTTCAGGCAGGAGAAGTCCTTGTTGCAGGACGACTGGTCGATCATCCGCTTGCGGCCGAACTCGGTCTCGACCGGCTGCACGGAGACGCAGTTCGACTTCACGCCGCAGTCGCCGCAGCCCTCGCAGACGAGTTCGTTGATGAAGACGCGCTTGTCGGGGTCCGGGAAGGTGCCGCGCTTGCGGCGGCGGCGCTTCTCGGCCGCACAGGTCTGGTCGTAGATCAGGACGGTGGTGCCCGTCATCTCGCGCAGTTCGCGCTGGACCCGGTCGAGCGCCTCGCGGTGCTCGACCTTGGTGCCGGCCGGGAAGCCGTAGTCCTTGGGATATTTGTCCGGCTCGTCGGTGACGACGACGACCCGGTTCACGCCCTCGGCGGCGACCTGGTTGGCGATCATCGAGACCGTCAGCGGGCCGTCGACATGCTGGCCGCCGGTCATCGCGACGGCGTCGTTGTAGAGGATCTTGTAGGTGATGTTCACGCCGGACGCGACGGCGGCGCGGATCGCCAGCAGGCCGGAGTGGAAGTAGGTGCCGTCGCCGAGATTCTGGAAGATGTGCTTGGTCTCGACGAAGTGCGCCTGCCCGGTCCAGTTGGCGCCCTCGGCACCCATGTGGGTGAAGCTCGCGGTCTTGCGGTCCATCCACTGCGCCATGTAGTGGCAGCCGATGCCGGCGCCGGCGCGGCTGCCCTCGGGCACGCGGGTCGAGGTGTTGTGCGGGCAGCCCGAGCAGAAATAGGGCGTGCGCGCGATGGGCGCGGGCTGGTTGCCGGCACTCTGCGACATCAGCCGGTCGCGCTCGGCCAGCCGCTCCTTCATGCGCTCGCGCAGGCCTTCGGGCACGGCGAGCCCGTCCAGGCGCGCGACGATGGCGCGGGCGATCTGACCGGGCGACAGTTCGCCGTTGGACGGGAAGAGCGGCGCGCCGCGCTCGTCGGTCTTGCCGACGATCAGCGGCCGGCGGTCGGCCGGGAGGCTGTAGAGCGCCTCCTTCGCCTGCCACTCCATGATGCTGCGCTTCTCTTCGACCATCATCAGCAGGTCGAGACCTTCGGCGAAGGCGCGCAGGCCCTCCGTCTCCATCGGCCAGGTCATCGCGACCTTGTAGATCGAGAGGCCGATCTCCTGGGCGGTGCGCTCGTCGAGGCCGAGGTCGTCCAGCGCCTGGCGGACGTCGAGATAGGACTTGCCGGCGGCGACGATGCCGATGCGCCGGCGCGGGCCGCCGATGGCGACGCGGTCGAGCCGGTTGGTGCGGGCATAGGCGAGGGCGGCCGGGATCTTGTAGCGGTGCAGCAGTTCCTCGAGCAGCAGGAACTCGGCGACGATGATGCGGGTGTTGAGGCCGCCCTGCGGCATCTCGAAATCGGCCGGGACCAGCGTGTTCACGCGCTCGGGATCGACCAGCACCGTCGCGGCGCTGTCGACGGTCTCGCCGATGCACTTGAAGCCGACCCAGAGGCCGGCGAAGCGCGACATCGCCCAGCCGTGCAGGCCGAAATCGAGGAATTCCTGGACGCCGGCCGGCACGATGACCGGGATCATCGCGTCGATGAAGGCGTATTCGCTCTGGTGCGCGGTGGTCGACGACTTCGCCATGTGGTCGTCGCCGGCGAGCGCCAGCACGCCGCCGTGCTTCGCCGTGCCGGCATTGTTGGCGTGCTTGAAGGCGTCGCCGGAGCGGTCGACGCCCGGGCCCTTGCCGTACCAGATGCCGAAGACGCCGTCATAGCGCGCGTCGCCGAAGGCGCCGGCCTGCTGGGTTCCCCAGACGGCGGTGGCGGCGAGATCCTCGTTCACGCCCGGCTGGAAACGGATGTGGTGCTCGTCGAGGAAGCGCTTGGCCGACCAGAGCTGCTGGTCGTAGCCGCCGAGCGGCGAGCCGCGATAGCCGGAGATGAAGCCCGCGGTATTGAGGCCGGCGGCCAGATCGCGCCGCCGCTGAACCAGTGGAAGACGCACCAGCGCCTGCGACCCGGTCAGGAAGACGCGGCCGCTCTCGGCCGTGTACTTGTCGTCGAGGCTCAGCTTGGCCGGCTGCATTGGCGCTACCCTGGCGTGGCGTGTCCCTTAGCCCCCTAGTCTATTGCACGGGGCAACCGTGGCAATGAGGCGCAGTTCCGGCTGTTGAAAGCGGGTCTAAGTGGTAATGTTTGAGGCACTCTTCATTCCACCTTCCCGGCCGCAGCGAAGCGGAGAGCCGGACCCGGGGGCCAGCGCCGCGGCGGCGAGGATTCCGGCGTCGGTGCGCTGGCCCCGGGTCCCGGATCTGCGCGCTTCGCGCTTGTCCGGGAAAGTGGGTGAGGGCTGGCGTTCAACTCGGATTGGAGCCGCCCGGCGGTCAGGCTGCCGCGCGGTCGGAGACGCTGGCGTCCAGCCGGGCCTCTGACGGAACGAGAAAGACGTTTTCGCCGTATTCGGCCTGACGGGCGAGGCGGTCGCCGACCTTCACGAAGCGCTCGTAGCCGAGTTCGGCCATGAAGCGCATGACGGGGCTCTCCTCGTCGACCGCCTCGGCCATGACGATGGGCCGCGCCGTTTCCAAGGTGTGGCGACCGCCGCGGAGCACGCCGAGTTCGGCGCCCTGGACGTCGATCTTCACGAAGGCGGGCTTCAGCGCGAAATCGTCGAGCCTGCGGATCTGGACCTTCATCTCGCGGATATCGAGCCGGCGCGGGTCGAAGCCGTAGACCGTCTCCGGCCCCAGCCAGCCAGCGGCACTCGCGCGGTCGAGCGAGGCGAGGCCGTCATACTCGTAGCCGCGATAGACCGGCACGTGCAGGACCATCTCGCCGTCCTCCTCGCCGAGCGCCACCTGATGCAGCGTCAGCGACGAACGGCCGGCGAAGCGCCGGCGCACGCGGGCGGCGAGGCCGGGGTTGGGCTCGAAGGCGACGATCCGGACGTCCGGCAGCATGAGCGTCATCGAGTCGATGCTCTGGCCGTAATTGGTGCCGATGTCGAGACAGAGCGGCGCGGGCCCGAGCCCGAGACGCGGCAGCATCAGGAAGTCGGGCTCGTGCGGCTGTCGCCGGATGCGCCGCACGGCGATCTGCAGCTGTTCCTTGGCGGGCTTCAGCACGGGCACGTAGGACTGAAGGGTGCGCAGCACCTTCGCGACGGTCGGGGGCGCCATGTCCTACTTGCTCCGCTCGAAGTTCACGTTGGAGGGCCGGAAGCGGTTCCTGCCCCAGAAGTCGCGCAGGATCGGCTCGTAGGGGCTGTCGGCCACCTCGGCCTTGCTGTTGGGGTCCGTTCCGAAGAGGTAGTTGTGCTGGTTGACCGCGGCCTCGTAGGGCCGGTGGCTGGTCGGCCAGTGCCAGATGAACGAGTTCATCCGCCTTGTCTCGATGATGTCGATCTGGTCGACGAGGTAGCGCGGCCCGCCCGGCGCATAGCGCCTGAGGCCGAATTCCGAGATCGCGACCCGGACGTCGTGCTTCCGCTTGAAGTCGTCGATCGTGGCATAGACCCCTTCGACATAGGCCTTGTCGATGCGGAAGGGCGCGCCGTGCTCCGGGTTCACCGTACCAGGATAGACGATGTTCGCGTCGGGTTCCTGGTGGGTGAACTGCCAGGGCTCGTACTGGTGCACCGCGTAGACGAGGTTCGGCACGTCGAGCACCTTCACATAGGGCAGGAAGGCCATCGAGGCGTAGCCGTTGCCGCTGATCAGGATCGGCGTCTCGGTGTCCACCGCCCGGATCGCCTTCACGATGCGCGGATAGAGGGTGTTCCAGTCATAGGTCGTGCCGCCATACTTCCGGTGGAACTTCGCCGGATCGTAGATCTCGATGCGGTCGTCGATGCCGCTGCCGACGAGGTGCGAGTTGGGCTCCGACATGGGGTCGTAGGCAATGACCGACTTGCGGTCCTTGTAGCGCTTCGCGACGTGGGTCCACATGTCGACCCAGGCCTGCTGCGCGGCCGGATCCTTCCAGACGCTGTCGTTGTACATCTCGATCGGAAACCAGGTCCCGCCGGAGTGGGGGTGGAAGGTGAACTCGCTGCGGCCCGGCCCGGCCCGGAACGACAGGACGACGAACAGGTCGGCTTTCTCCGCCAGCCCGATCAGCCGGTCGAGATTCGCCTGCGCCGCCTCGTCGACGGCGAAGGGCGGCGTCTCGGCGAAGGGGCCCGGATGGGACAGCGTCACGACATTGGCGCCGAGGGCGGCCAGCTTGTCGAAATCCTTCTGGCGATAGGGCACGCCCATCGGGTCCGGGCCGAGGAAGTCCTCGTCCATGTCGCCCGGCACGCGCGGGTCGCGGCGGCGCTGCGCGATGGCCGAGCCGCGCAGGTGCGGGCCCGTCTCGTTGCTCCAGAGGTCGATCTTGCGGTGGATGCCGCTCGGGGTGTCCGGTGCCGCCGCGGCGGGCGGTGCCACGGTCGCCGATCCGACGGCGAGGGACAGGCAGGCGAACAGGAGCGCGGTGACTCTGGTCATGACGAACCGATCGTTCCACGGCGCGAAGGCGGGGCGGCGCCCTGGGCAGGGCTCCGGCCGGCGACTTCCCGGAAATGCGGGCACCCCGCATATAGAGGCCCGGCCGAGAACCGTCGAGGACGGCGGTGCTGCGACGCGGCGAGAGTGCAGCGCAGACTTTAAGCCGCCGTAAACCGCGGGCGTAGCACATTCACCCCGGAGCCGGTCGTCGCCACCCGCCGCGCGGTTGACCCGATCGGTGCGACTCACTATCCACCGGGCGGCGGCAGACGATGCGGCGCTTCGGCGCCGGCGTCGCGGTCGCAGCCTCCGTGCCAGATCCGCCGCTCGTCACCTACGGTTCGCAGGCCACATGTTCTGGCGCCACATCCTCGGCTACTTGCCGGTCAACGCCATACAGGGCGCCGTCGCGTTCGGCACCATCATCCTGTTCACGCGCCTGCTGCTGCCGGAAGAGTACGGCCGCTATGCGCTCGTCCTGGCGACCACGCAACTGGTGCAGATGTCCTGCTTCACCTGGGTGCATGCGGGCATGGCGCGCTTCTACGAGACGGCGCGCGGCGAGGGGCGCCTGGGCGAGCATTTCGCGACCGGCTACGCGGCAGTCGCGGTGCTGTGCCTGCTCGTCGGGGGCGCCTACGTCGGCGCCGTCGAAGCGGCCGGCCTGCCGGCGGCCGTCCGCAGCGTGATGTATTTCGGCCTGGCGGTGCTGCTGCTGCGCTCCGTTCTGATGGTGGGCCTCGAGACGCACCGTGCGGCGCGGAACGTGCGCCTCTTCGGTACCCTCGAATCCGTTTATTCGGTCATCGGCCTCGGCGTCGCCTTGGTCCTGATCCTGACCACCGACCTGCGCGAGGCGGCACCATTCGTGGCGCTGGCGGCGGCGGCGCTCGTCTGCCTGGCCTTCGACCTGCCGGCGGTGGTGCGCATCGCGCGGCCGACCACGCCGTCGTTCCCGGAGCTGAAGCGTTTCTTCGCCTACGGCCTGCCCGTGTCGATGTCGCTGGCGCTGGAGTTCGCCCTCGCCGCGGCGGACCGGTATCTCATCGGCTGGTATCTCGGCGAGGCCGCCGTCGGCGTCTATGCGGCGAGCTACGCGCTGGCCAGCCGGATCGTCGGCATCATCTTCATCTGGATCGCCATGGCCGGCCTGCCGCTGATGATCGCGGCACTGGAGCGCGAGGGCCGCGACGCGGCGGTGGAGGTCTCCCGCCGCAATGCCGAGATGATCGTCCTTCTGGCCTTCCCGGCGGCGGCCGGCCTCGCCGCGATCGCCGCGCCGCTGGCCAGCGTCATGGTCGGCGCGGAGTTCCGTGCCTCGGCGTCGACGCTGGTGCCGTGGATCGTCCTGGCCGCGCTGATGAACGGGCTGATGGCGCACTATGTCCACAACGCCTTCATCCTGTCGCGCCGCACCGACCTGATGGCCTGGATGGCGGCGCCGCCGACCGTCCTGAACGTCGTGCTCAACATCCTGCTGATCCCCCGGATGGGACTGCCGGGTGCGGTGATCGCGACGGTGATCTCCTATGCGGTGGCGCTGGTGCTCGCGACCTGGGTCGGGCGCAGGTTCTTCCCGATACCGCTCATCCCGGGGACGGTGCTGCGCGGGGCTGTCGCCGCGGGCGTCATGGGCGCCGTCGTCTGGGCGGCGCCGGGCGAGGCGGGAGTGCTCGCACTTCTGCTGAAGATCGCGGCGGGCGTCGTCGTGTATGTTCCGCTGGCCCTGCTGCTGGACGTCGGCGGCTGCCGCGGGATGGTCGCCGGTCTGCGCGCCCGCTGGGCGGCGAGGGGGACGGGATGATGGTCGATAAGGCGCTGCTGCGCGACCGGGTCGCCGGCGATGTGGAGCGGGTGCGGAATCCGGCGGCCGCTGCGCCGGACGCGCAGATCGTGCTGTCCGTGCTGGTGCCCTTCTATGGGTCCGATCCTTCGGCGCTGCTGCGCGACCTTGCCAGGTGCGCGACGACTCTCGACGACGCGGTCGAGATCGTCTGCGCCGACGACGCCTCGCGCGATCCGCGCTTCGGTGCGGCGGCGGTCGCCGTGGCCGAAGCCGTCCACGGAACGGCCGTCACCGTGTTGCTGGCGGGGCGCAACCGCGGACGGTCGCGCATCCGCAACCTGCTCGCGGAGCAGGCGCGCGGCGGGCACGTGCTGTTTCTCGATGGCGACATGACGGTCGAGCGCGAGACCTTCCTCGCCGACTATATCGCCCTGATCCGGAGCCGCCCCGTCGGGATCGCCTTCGGCGGCTTCGAGATGGAACTCGGCGTCGACGACGACCCGGCGCACGACCTGCACGTCTGGTCGAGCCGGCGCGACCACTGTCTGCCGGCAGTCGACCGGCAGCGCGACCCGGCGAAGTACGCATACACCAGCAATCTCCTGGTGCGCCGCGACGTCATGCTGGAATGCCCCTTCTCGGACGCCTTCCGGGGCTGGGGCTGGGAGGATGTCGACTGGGCGATGCGGGCGATGAAGCTGGCGCCGATCGTCCAGGTGGACAATCCGGCGGTGCACCGCGGCTTCTCCTCGGCGGAGGTTCTCCTGGCCAAGTACCGCGAGTCCGTGGCGAACTTCGAGGTCCTTTACGGGCGCCACCCTGCAGAGGTCGAGCGGCTGCCGCTGTTCCGCGCCGCGCGGCTGGCGGCGAGGCTGCCGTTTCCGCGCGCGATCCTGCGGCTGCTGGAAGCGGCGGTTACCGACAGGTTCCGGATCCTGCCGATGCGCCTTCGCGACATGGCGCTCAAGCTCTACCGGGCATGGCTCTATCGGGACATCGCGGCGCGTGCCCGCGGCGGAGAGACGGCATGAACGACGTTCCGGCCATCGCGCGGCTCTATCGGGAGCAGGGCGCGTTCCTCAACAAGGTCTACCGGCGCATCGTGCCGCTGCGGCACCGCCGGCCACACCGCATGGCCAACAGCCGGCCGATCGTGTCCTTCACCTTCGATGATTTCCCGCCGTCGGCGCTGCACGAGGGGGCGCCGATCCTGGAGCGCCATGGCGGGCGCGCCACCTATTACGTCTGCCTCGCCGACGACCGCCGCTTCGACATGAGCGGCGAGGGCTTCGACGCCTCTGTGCTGCCGGACATGGTGGCGGCGGGGCACGAACTCGCCTGCCACACCTATGCGCATCTCGACTGCGCCTTGACCGAGCCCGGCGTGCTCGCGGCGGACCTCGACCGCAACGCCGCGCGGCTGGCGGAAATCGTTCCGGGCTATCGGATGACGAACTTCGCCTATCCCTACGGCAATGTCGGGATCGATTCCAAGGCGCTGATGGGCGGGCGGTTCACGACGGCGCGCGGCATCTGGCCGGGTCTTTGCGCGGGGATGATCGACGCCGCACTGCTGCCGTCGCAGAAGATCTACGGCGAGGAGAATATCGGCCCGGCGCTCGCGCTGATCGACGAGGCGCGGCGGCGCAACGGCTGGGTCATCTTCTTCAGCCACGACGTGCGCGCCCGGCCCACCGCGTACGGGTCGACGCCGGACCAGCTGGAGCGGGTGGCCGCCGCGGCGGCCGCGGCGGGCTGTGCCATCCTGACCGTGCGCGCGGCGCTCGCCGAGATCGGGCTGTCCGACGGCGCCTGACGCGAGCCGCCGGATCCCACGCTCAGATCTGGCGGAGCCGGACCTCGCCGATCATGTGGTCGGCGCGCTTGCGCAGCACGACGTGCGCGCGCTCGCGGGTCGGCAGGATGTTTTCGGTCAGGTTCAGCAGGTTGATGTCGCGCCAGATCTGCCGCGCGATGTCGCGCGCCTCGCGGTCGGGCAGGTCCTTGTAGTGGTGGAAGAAGGACGAGCGCTTGCGGAACGCGCCGCGCTGAAGCAGGAGGAACCGCTCGATGTACCAGTTCTCGATGTCCGTCCTGTCGGCGTCGAGATAGAGCGAGAAGTCGAAGAAGTCCGAAACGAGGACCGCCGGCGACCGGCCGACGGGCCCTTCGGCGGTCTTGGTCTGCAGCACGTTCAGACCCTCGAAGATCAGGATGTCGGGCTGGGCCACCGTCTGCCATTGGCCGGGAACGATGTCGTACGCCTGATGCGAGTAGACCGGCGCCTTCGCCTCGGCCGCGCCCGACTTCACCCGTCCCAGGAACTCCACCATGGCGCGCAGGTCGTAGCTCTCGGGGAAGCCCTTGCGCTGCATCAGGCCGTTCTCCTGAAGCCATGCGTTGGGGCGCAGGAAACCGTCCGTGGTCACCAGCTCGACGTGCGGATGGTCGGGCCAGCGGGCAAGGATCGCCTGCAAGACACGCGCGAAGGTGCTCTTGCCGACCGCGACGCTGCCGGCGATGGCGACGACATAGGGCGGGCTGCGGACGAAGCGGCCGAGGAACTCGTCCTTGACCGCGCCCAGCTGGCGCGCCGCCCGGACATGCAGGTTCAGGAGTCGCGAGAGCGGCAGGTAGACCTCGACCACCTCCTGCTCCGAGACGACCTCGTTCAGGCCGCTCAGCGCCACGAGGTCCGCTTCGGACAGGGTGAGCGGCGTGTTGAAGCGCAGCGCCGACCATTCGCGGCGTGTGAACGTGCTGTATGCCTGTAGGTCCATCTCTGTCCCGTATCCGCCCGCTCGATCGGCAGTGCCTGCCGGAGCGCTCCGTCAGCGCAGTGGGGTGCTCGTTCCCTGCCCCGGCGCCCGCTGACCCGGATGCCGCTCCGGCCACACGATCCGCGCGAGCGGACGCAGGCGGCGCGGCTCCGGACGCCATCCATACGCCGCCGTGAAGGCGACGTACATCACCCACACGAGATTGTTCTGCCGGGCGATGCTCGATTCCGAGATGCTGAAGAGCAGGAACAGGGTCAGGAAGACGAGCGTCCACAGAGTCTCGGTTCCCACCTCGCGGAAGGCGCCGGCGACGGCCCGGGCGGTTGCGACGAGGAAGCCGACGCCGAAGAGGACGACGCCGCCGATGCCGACGTCGAGCCAGAGCTCGACCCAACCGTTGTGTGCGCTCGGCACGTCCCATTGGACGGCGCGCCGGATCGCCCAGGCCGGGCCCTCGGGATCGTGCCAGAAGGCGCTGTATCCGAAGCCCAGCCACGGACGCGTCGAGAGGCGTTCCCAGAGCGGCCCCCAAATATCGGTCCGGCCGGTCATCGAGGCGTCACGGCCGATCATCTGGAACACCGCATCGGCGTCGAGCGCCAGCGATATGGTCAGCACGGC